>JAAZID010000040.1 GCA_012510295.1 Methanomicrobiales archaeon
GCAAACTTCGAGGAGTAGGACATGATAAGAACATCCCGGTAGCCGGCAACATCCAGGGCCTTCCGGATCGTCTGCACCATCCCGTCGAGCATACACGACGGTGCGACGATATCGACGCCGCTCTCCGCGTGAGAGACGGCGATCCGGGCCATAAGCGCAAGCGAGAGATCATTTTCGAGGTCAGGGCCGTCGGCGGTCTCCCCGATGATACCGCAGTGGCCGTGATCGGTGTACTCGCAGGCACAGACATCGGTTGCGATGACCATTCCCGGCAGCCGCTCCCGGATGTTTCGTATCGCTCGCTGAACGACGCCATCCGCTGCGTAAGCCTCAGTCGCCTCGCTATCCTTCTTCGCCGGGATCCCAAAGAGGATCACCGCTCCTATACCGGCGCTCTGGAGGCGCTCACAGTAATCGGCGACCTCATCCACCGGGTGGCGGAACTGGCCGGGCATTGAGGGAATGGCCAGTGGGGTGCTGATCGATTCGTCTACAAAGACTGGCATAACGAGATCGGTCTTCTGAAGTTCTGTCTCGCGGAAGAGCGGCTGGATAGTCCGCCGCCGTATCCGTCTCATTCGTCGTTGTGGAAACATAATTCTCCCCGGGTGATTGCCCGGACAAGGTTCTCTGCTCTCTCCATATCGCCGCATTCCGCACTTGATCGGATGGATGTGGCCACATCAGAGAGGAGTTTCTTCGTGAGCGCCCGTGTCAGGTCATCGATGATCGCCCCCGTGCGATCGTCCTCCTCCCCCAGGCGGGCGAGCGCGCGGTCGCGTTCGCGTGCCCTGATCGACTCGGCCCAGGTGTAGAGGAGGGCGAGCGTCTCATCGGCCGCAGTCCGTCGGAGGAGCCTGATGAAGTGGTCGACCTCCTCATCGATGATCATCCTGGCCCGGTCAGCCTCGCCTTGCCGGGACTTCATGGCGGCATCGTTGACGCTCCGCAGATCGTCGATGGTGAAGAGGTGCACGCCCTCAACCGATCGCACATCATCCTCGACGTCCCGCGGCTGGGCGATATCGATGAGGACGAGGTGGCGGGGGCGCGGATCGAGTGGCCAGAGGCGCTTCTCCATGACCTCCCGTATCTCATCTACGCGGATGACCGGGTGTGGCGCGGCGGTGCAGGATATGACGACATCGGAGAGCGCGATGTAGCGGTAGAGGTCTTTGAAGTTGACGGCTCGCCCGCCTATCTCCTCAGCAAGCTCCACTGCACGCCCGTACGTCCTGTTGGCGACGTAGATGGCGGTCAGGTCTTTGGCAGCAAGCGCCTGGGTCACCAAAAGCCCCATCTCTCCGCTCCCGATGACCAGGATGTGGCGGTCGCACAGGGTGCCGAGGAGCTTTTCAGCAAGCGTCACGGCTGCAGAACCGACAGAGACCGCCCCCCGGTTGATCTCTGTCTGGCGCCGGATCCGGACCCCGACATGCACCGCCTTGTTTATGCAGAGCTTTATGGCACTGCTTGCGGTTCCCGCCTCTTCCGTTATTGCAAGCGCCTGCTTCAGCTGCCCGAGGATCTGGTCCTCGCCGACGATCAGGGAGTCGATGCCGGCAGCAAGTTCCAGGAGGTGACGGGGCACATCCACGCCCCCGAGGATGAAAAAGTCCTTCCTTCCCTGTTCCCGCAGGAATGCTTCCAGGCCTCGAGCATCGCCTTCCACCAGAACTTCGACGCGGTTACAGGTCTGGAGCAGTAAAACCCCCTTGAACCGCTCCCGCGCTGCGTGGAGGAATGCCTCCTCATCGGGGAACCGGAACGCCTCAAGCATGGCGATATCGGCGGTATGGTGGCTCATACCCGCGAGTGCCAGCGGGGTTACGAAGGGTTCAGGCATGCAGGTATCTCTCCATCGCTAAGGCACGTGCCAGATCATAGTCGGAGGCAAGCGCCCTCCAGATCTCTTCATCCCTGAGTACACTCCAGAGAGCGCGGGACCTGCGCTCCTGCACAGGTTCGATATCCTTGAGCGCTGAGCGCATCTCATCCTGCAGGTCGATCATCAGGTCGAGGTCTGCATACTCCGCCTCGAGTCGCATGCGGATGTAGCGCGATACGGCGGGGCTCTTTCCAAGGGTGCTGATCGCGACCAGGTAGTTCCGGCCCCGGATGATTGATGGGATAGCGACGTCGCCGGCTTCTCCAGCAGCGTTGTTGAAGAGGACGCCGGCATCAGCAC
>JAAZID010000298.1 GCA_012510295.1 Methanomicrobiales archaeon
AGACATCTCTATGCGTTACCTGAACATACGCAAGGTTTGAGTAAGACCTGTGCGTGATATCCGGCTGCAGTTCTCCGGGCTCGAACCGATAGAGTTCCGCAAGATCGATAACGGTTGCTCCCTTCTTCTCTTCCATGATCTTTACGCCACCGCTCTGAAGGTTATATACCCTGAATCTGCATCATGTTCGGAGGATTCTCCTCCGATAGTCCATTCCCCGGTATAGTTTGTCGCAACTGCAAGTGGTTCTACCCTCTCCCTGAGGTATCTATTGTAGTAATCCAGGACTGCCATATCCATACAGTCCGTGCCGTCCCGGTCGTCTATGACGGCATACGCCAGCAGGGAGAGTGCGACGAGCTTCTTCGACCGGGCAACAACCCGGTAGACCGGGTGCTGTATATCGCTTGATATGTTCTCGATCAGTCCGAGCCTGACGAGGGTCTTAAGTGCCGCCCTGATGCTTGGTGGTCTCTTACCTGTCATCTCCTCAAGGTACCCGGGCCGGTAGTCCATCGTCGGATCGGCGATGATCTCCTCAACGACCTGGGCGAGCACAGTATTCCCAAAAAGGCCACCATACGGTTTGTTCAGGTATTTTTCGAGTTCTTCAGGTAGCTCTGGCAGTTCTTTCGCGGACACAAACATCCCTCCCTCATGCAGTCACACTGGTAGTGTCTACTAACTGGTAGCACTATCAACAAAAAAAGTTTCTGTTTCCGGATCTATTTTTTCAGTCGGGTCCAGTGCCGGTGGTGGGGCACTTCGAGGTCATAGTATGTCATCCATTGATCTGCCCACACCAGATTCTTGAGTTTTATGACTTTATCGCCTCCGCTGGCGCGATATAAACAGATGCGCTCCTGCCCCATCGCATCGATAAAATCTCTTGCTTCAAAGCCGTTCTCCCTGCACTTTCGCTGACAATCCTGTATCTTCCTCATGCCGCCCCGTTTTTTTAACCATCCGAGAAAAATAGCACCCTTCTCTTCAGGATCCGGTCCATCCGGGACAGGGAGGTCGTGTTTACTCATCAGGGGTCACCGAAGATGATGATATGTATCTATTCCCGGATGCCCGTTATATCTGTTATTATTCTCTTCTGATCCTGGAGATCAGGCAAATCTCCTGACAATTCTGTATCTTTTTGCATCTGGACTCTGCAGCCCCCTCTCAATACCAGATTCCGGCAGTACCTGACCCGGTCAATTCGTAACATCCCGCCACTGGAACCAGCGCAGAGATCCTGCGGATGATTTCCCGCCGGCTCAACCGGGAAGAAGGGGGCCTGCCCATATCCGGCGGGACTTGTTGTTGCCGGCCATCAGAGTCGCGGTATCCCGGCCGCGACTGATATGGAGGTGGCGCTCGCGCCGGAAGCGACCAAAAAATCGGAAGATAATGTTCTGGCCGGCAGTCAATGGCGCCGGCCATACCCTTGTTCTAGATACGATCCCGACAAAAACAGGGTGTGAAAAGAGGAGTTTTTCCGGCGCTACCCGAGCTCATCCCAGCGGGTCTTCTTCCGGTAGATCACAGCGCCCGCGATGGCGAGGACGATGACGATCCCGATAGCCACGTAGAGGAGGAGGTTACCACCGAGGCTGAACCCCTCACCGATAGCATCGCGCAGGGCATCCACATCGCGGAGAGCCTCGTTTGCCTTATTCAGTCCTTCGTCTGCCTTCGAGCGCGCCTGCTGATAGTTCTTCGCGCTCAGCCCATCCTTTGCCTGGGAGTAGAACTGGGCGGCACTCTCGCGCTTCGTCACGATGGAGACGACCCTCGGGTCTCCGCCCATGGAGCGCTCCTCAATAAAGTAGTTGATCTTGGTATCCAGGGACTCAAGCGCTACGCCGACATTAGCTACCTCATTCTCGGCCCATGCCTTGTCGAGGAGCGATTCCGCCTCATCCATGGCTTCCATGGCGGAGGCGACATGTTCCGCCGCCTTCGAGGGGGCTGCTGATGCAGCGCTGGTGAGCGCCTGGCTTGCCTCATCGTATTTAGCCTGCGCCGCAGAGATGTCCACTCCTTCTGCAGCCCTGGCATCGATATCAGCCTTCAGGGTTTTGAGGTTCTGCTGCTGGACCGAGAGAGAACTCCCGACCTGCTCCGCGCTCACGACATTGCGGGTCATGCGGTAGACATCTTCTACCGTCTTGTCCCTGAAATGCTCAATCTTGGCCACCTCAATCTCCCCGGATGAAGCTTTTGGCACGGTACCCCGGAGCTGGACATCGAGCTGGACATCGCCGTCGTA
>JAAZID010000299.1 GCA_012510295.1 Methanomicrobiales archaeon
ACCTGCATACTGACCTTGAAGAGCGAAGATCGGTCTACCAGCAGTATTTCCCCCTCTCAAACGGGAAGAAGGATGAGTGATCGGGAGGCTCAATAAACCCTATGATGCTATATGGACGGACATCCCGATCGGGGTGCCGGCTGGCTGCACAGGGCAAGGCCCGGAAAACCGGATAATCAGACAGAGCGGAAGTATTTCTCCGGCAACGGAGACACGGGAGCGCTCGAACGACCCCTGCGCCGGCGAATGGCAACATCCTTTCGCAAAAACCGGAAACGCTCAAATTCGGGTGAGTGAACCAGACCGGTGAACGGTAGTTGCAGCAAAACACCCGTGATGCGAGTAGCCTCATGCTTAACCTGCAAAAGTTGTGGTGACCATTTTCGTGGAAGATGTGAGAGGTCGCCCCAGGTAAATTGTTTTGAGTTAACATAAGTATAAAATCAAATAGGTATGTTTAATTGCACCTGTGTTACAACTTTTTACGAGTAACCAGTATGAAAAAAGATATTCGCCAATTGTCTGTTATCGTGGTGATCCTTTGTGCCATCGTAGTTCTCGCTTTTGTACTCGCAGCGCCTGGAACTGCCGGTACGAACTCCTCAGAAGGTGTCCGGACGATTACCGATATGGATGGCAGGACAGTGACCATTCCATCCGAGATCAGAACCGTGGTCATCACCTGTTGCGGAGGGGCAGCACAGGAACTGGCTGCCCTGGGCGTCAGCGACCTGGTCGTTGCCCAGCCAAAACAGTGTGTCACAGAGTGGTTGTACAGAGTCGCCCCGGGATACCGCAATGTGCCGGACGTCGGCATCTTCGAAAACGCCAACGTGGAGGAAATTATGAAGATCGACCCCGACATAGTCATCGGGCGTTATTCAAGCAGTACTCACATTGAAGCGACCGGGATCCCGGTCGTGGGAGTGCTCACGGGAATTGCCGAGACTGAAACACTGAAAAGAGAGTTTCTCATGATGGGTGCAGTCTTCGGGCGTGAAGAACGCGCCGAACGGTTAGTTGATTACTGGGACGAGGTTCTTGCACGGATCGAGTCGAAGGTCGCCGATATTCCCAAAAACGAGCGGAAACGTGTCTATGGCGGAAGCGGCGCATGGGAAGAAGCCATGATCAGCGCTGCAGGAGGAATCAACGTCGCCGCGAGTCACACCCAGCAGAGTGGTAGTGAGGTCTCTCCTGAACAGATCGTCCGGTGGAACCCGGAGGTCATTTACTATTCCCCAAAGTCAGGTGATACGTTCTCAACCAACCCTCAGTTTGAGACTATCCAGGCAGTCCAGGATGGAGCTGTGTATCCCTGCCCTGCAGGGACCATGTTCAGCTGGTCCCGTCCTTCGCCGGAAGCTCCGCTCGCGAACCTCTGGCTCGCACAGAAACTCTACCCGGACCGGTTTGCCGATCTGGATCTCGCAGATGAGACAAAGATGTTCTTCCGTGAGTTCTACGACTATGATCTCACGGACGAGGAGGTGGAGAGCATCCTCCACCCGATACCAACTTCAACAGGAATGTGATTCTAACATGACAGACCACACAAGTCACCTCCGGCAGGTTATGCCGGCGACAGAGAATGTTGAACTCCTGGATACAGTCGTTTCCGGGTATAAAGCCTACCGGATCCTCTCAGCAGCGCTCGAACTCGGGTTCTTTGATTGGCTCTCGGAGAATGGACCTACCGCGCGGCATGACGTCACCGCGCTTGGCATAAACGGGATGTTCATCCGCGGTTTCCTGACGGCGCTTGCCGATATGGGGTACATCACGTTCGATGACAACATATGCGCAGTCACCCCCATCGCCGAAGAACTTCTGGTCAGCACCAGCCCCGCATACCAGGGCGATCTGATCCTCAGTGCAGGTAGAGAAACTTCATCATGGTCAGACCTGACTGAAACGCTCAAGAACGGCATGGAGACGCAGAAGGCCGGCCTCCGGCCGACTCATGACCATCTCAGGGCGGTCGCACAGCGGTGTATCAGGGGGGAGCTGCAACATGTTGTCAGCCAGGTTGCCCGGCACGCCGGGTTTTGGGATGCCCGGACCATGCTCGATATCGGCGGTGGCCACGGGCTCTATGCCATCGCCCTCTGCCAGGAGAACCCGGATCTCCGGGCATGTGTCTTTGATCAGCCGCACGTGGTAACCCTGACCAGGAAATATATCGACAAATACGGGCTTTCAGAGCAGATCTCAGCCAGGGAAGGAGATATTCTCCTCGACGATCCGGGCAGGGAGTATGACATGATCCTGGTCTCACACCTCCTCTACAAGTTCCGGGATCAGCTGACTGACATCCTCGGCAAAGTCACAGAATCTCTTGCCCCCGGAGGACTTCTCATCCTCAACCACCTCTTCTGCACGCCGGACTGCACTATCTCCCCGGGAACCGGGGTCTCAGAACTCGATCGGGCGCTCATGAGTGCCGGGCATCCCCTCTGCCATCCGCAGATACTTGAAACCACGCTCAGGAACCTGGGGTACTCGAACATCAAGCGCTCCCCTCACGAGACCGGCATGGGGTATGGAATTCTCTTCTCTGCGACGAAGGGTGATGCCGGAACCGGAGATAGCCACGATGGGAGCCAGGCTTCCGGGTACGATTGTTGCGGGCCGGGCAGGTGTGGGAACTGATGGGCGACAGAACGATTCTCAGTGAGACCGTCCGGATCCTTGAAGAGCGCCTCGGGGAGAGGATGAATGAGGTGACGGTCGAACGAGCGGTTGTGGGGATCTTCTTCACCGGGGTCAAACTCAACACCGGTCACGGAGGCATCTGCGCAACGCCTATAAAGTCGATCCCGGAAGCGGTCTGCTGCCCGAGTTCGGCTAAAGCGATGCCGCACTCAGGAAGGCTCCGGGAGCGCGCGATCGGCGCTTACATCGCCGACGCTCTTGGAGATCGCCCGATGCGCAAGGCGCTCGGGATCGCGGTTGTGAGTGCTCTCTCGGCACTCGCAAGCGACGTATGCCCCCAGCCGGGGTATACTGTTACCCGTGGCATCGATGCGGTCGAACTCCTTACGGTGCAGGAGAGCGGGAACGTCGTGGTCGTCGGGGCTCTGGTCCCGTACCTGCGCGCCCTGAAGCAGGCCCGTCAGCCGTTCCGGGTTCTTGAGATGGATCCCCGCACGCTCAAACCCGACGAGTTGCCGTTCTATGCGCCGGTCGAAGAGACTGATCAGGTCGTTCCCTGGGCTGACACCCTGGTCATCACAGGAACCACGCTGATCAACGGGACGCTTGAGCACCTGCTCGACCTGGCCCGGCCTGAGGCCACGGTGGTCGTGCTCGGTCCCACGGTGAGTATCCTCCCGGACGCACTCTTCGCCCGTGGTGTGGAGATCGTCGGGGGAGATGTAGTGACCGACCCCGATCGCCTCCTGGATATCCTCGCCGAGGGTGGTTCTGGCTACCATTTCTTCGGGAAGGGGGCCGATCGAATCGTTACCCGACGCTCTCCTTCCCCGTGAGTGCCCCGGGCGATGAGCAGGTACCCTGGTCTGGTGTTCCAGAGCCCGGATTCCACACTCAAGCGCTTGCCTTGATGTGCCGTGCAGGAGAACCCGGGGCACTACTCATCCATCAAGGCGACCGGGACTTGAGGAGCGAAGATCGGTCTACCAGCAGTATTTCCCTCTCTCAAACGGGAAGAAGGAGGGGTGATCGGTGCTCCCGATAAACCCCATGACGCTATATGAACAGGCATCACGAACAGGACGCCGGCTGGCTGCACAGGGCAAGACCCGGAAAACCGGATGATCAGGCGGAACATGGGCATTTCTCCGGCAATGAAGAGCACGGGAGTGCTCAAACGACCCCTGTGCCGGCGGGCATAGCGATCTTTATCCCCGGACAGATCCGGCAACGCTCAAATCACTTGAGCACCTAACCATCGGTATGCGCTACATCGTCACGGGCGGGGCCGGGTTCATCGGTTCCAGCCTCGCAGAGTATCTGGCACGCGACCACGAGGTCGTGATCATCGACGATCTCTCCTCCGGGCGGCGTGAGAACCTCACCTCCCTTGTTGATAATCCGGGGGTGACATTCATCGAGGGGAGCGTCACCGACTTCGACCTCCTGCTCGAAGCCTTCCAGGGCGCAGACGGCATATTCCACCAGGCCGCGATCGCCTCCGTACCCCGATCGGTTGAGATGCCGCGGGAGGCAAACGCAACAAACGCCGGTGGAACCGTAAATGTCCTCTGGGCCGCTAAGGAGTGTAATGTTCCGGCGGTCGTGGCGGCATCCACATCTGCGATATATGGCGATGACCCGACCTTTCCCAAACGCGAGATGATGGCACCGACGCCGCTCTCTCCCTACGCGGTCTCAAAGCTTGCAGGCGAATACTACGGGAAGGTTTTTTCGGACCTCTACGGTATCAGGACGGTATTCCTGCGCTACTTCAACGTCTTCGGTCCCCGGCAGGACCCCGGGTCCGAGTACGCGGCCGTGATCCCGAAGTTCATCACCCGCCTGCTCGACGACAAACCACCTATCATCTATGGCGACGGCGAGCAGACCCGGGACTTCATATTCGTCGGTGATGTCGTCAGGGCAAACATCCTCGCGATGGAGAGCAGTGCTTCCGGCATCTTTAATGTCGCCGGGGGGCGCAGGATCAACCTCAATGAGCTTGCATCCATCCTCTCGGAGATCACCGGTATACACCGCCGACCGCTATACGAACCCCCGCGACCGGGAGATGTGCGGGACTCACTCGCAGATATCACCATGGCCAGCGATGCATTCGGCTTTTCCCCCGCCTGCGCACTCGATGAGGGGCTCTCAAAGACAGTGGCATGGTTCCGGGACGGTGGCGACTGACTGGAAGGAGAGAGATCTCAAATCCCCTCCTGAGAGCAATTTACAGGCTGATCCTGTATTGCTCCGATTTTTAAGCCGAATCGGCAGGAACCTATATATCTTTGCCCCGCAGTATGGAGCCCGAGGTAACGACGTATGCCCAGATTGATCACACCGGAGTCTCCTCATAAAGAGGATAATGAAGATACACTGCGGGTGTACAGCGACGTAACAGCAAAGAACCTGCATAGATCGGCGACCTTGAACAATATGGGCGTGGCACTTGAGCGACAGGGCCGCTACGAAGAGGCACTGGCCGCGTTCAGTGCGGCGCTGCTCTGTGACGACGATGATGTCTACGCCTGGAACAACCGTGCGGTGATACTCACCCGGCTCGGCCGCCCCCAGGAGGCGGTGCTCGCATGCATCCGGGCGCTCGCCCTCGACCGATTGTGTATATTTGCCTGGGTCACCTATGGTATGGTTCTCGGGAGGCTTGAGAAGTACCAGGAGGCTGA
>JAAZID010000300.1 GCA_012510295.1 Methanomicrobiales archaeon
ATATTCAACCCATTTTCCCGCGCAACCTCAACAAACGCCTCTCCGACATGCCGGATCTGCTTTGCGGTCAGCCCGAAAGTGTTGTACTTCCAGACCCTGGTGGAGCCCGGTATAATACCGGTGATACCCCGTCTCTTCAGCTCGCTTGAGAGGAAGTATCCACGTTTCTTGTGCTCCTGTGCCACCATATCGAACGAGTCGTGAGTATCCACCCGGGTGAGGGTATGCCTGCGCGGGTAGTCTGAGAGCACCTTCGTCCCCTCGATCGAGAGGAGGGCATCCGTGACCGCCTGCGAGTGCGCAATCTCGGTCTCCCAGTTCTTCACCCGCTCCTGGACGTGGGGGAACGAGGCCATCATGCCGACGATGGTGACCCCCATGAGGGTGCAGCCCATCATCTCCACCTCTTTTATGCCGAATGTCCGGCCGGTCACATCGCCCTTTGCCTTCGTCGTCCGGAAGACCTCTTCGGCGTGCTCATCCGTCGTCGCGATGAGGCCTGACGGCGCCGGGGCGGCCATGCTTTTATGGCCCGATCCGACGACGAAGTCCGCGCCGAGCGCTCTGCCATCGACCGGCATGATCCCGACCGAGTAGGCACCGTTGACGAGGACCGGGATGTCATACTGGTGGGCAATTTTTGCTACCCCGGCGACGTCATGGACGTTTCCAAACTGGTAGTCGACATGGTCAATGAAGAGCAGGGGCGGCGTCCTGGAGTATTCCCGGATAACCGCCTCGATCTTCTCCGCGGCGGCATCAGGGGTGATATGGTTCTCTGCGTCCTTCGGGACCTCGAGGGGTATCCCGCCCGCCGCCTCGACCGCCATGAACTCGGTGTAGTGAGCAAGCGATGTGACGATGACGGGGTCACCCTTCCCGACGTAGGTGCTTGCGACCGCCTGGAACCCCCGGCGGGCCCCCGGGACCACCCGCACCGCATCCATGTTCAGCCAGGCGGCGAGATCGGCGTGGAACTGCGCGATTGGGGGCTTTTTGATGTAATCGAGCCTGAACGGGCTTAAACAGTTATCGCAGACTGAGTAGCCGTCGCCGAACGCTATCGCTGCCTTCATGGCATCGGCGGTGAGGCGTCCGCCGGCCTGGATCGGGTCGATATTGATGTACATCTCCTCGACGTCGCGAGCGTCGATACCGGCTCCGCACCTCACCGTACCAGCTCCTCCTCAAGGATCGCGATCTGCCGCTTCACCTTCGCGATGGATGTTGCGGCGCGTTTCTTTTCCTCCTCATCGAGGTCATGCCCGGGAGCGGTCCTGCGTAGCAGGAACCGGATGTCGGAGAGGATGAAGAGTGCCTGAAAAACTGCATCTACGGCCCTTTTTGACATGAGATCACCATACAGGTATCTTTGAGGATATATTAGATTTGATGTATCGGGTAGTGCCCCGTTGTCGGGGGTTTTTTGCACTGCACGGTCATATATACGCAATGGAGTTGTACTGGACATGAGAGGCAGAAGCATATCCCGGGGTACCGGGACCGGGGATCTTCTCGTATCGCCGGAACCGATAACGTTTCTTTCGGGTGTCAACCCGGAGACCGGTATCGTCATGGAACAGGGCCACCCCCTTGAAGGGCAATCGATCGCCGGGCGCGTGCTCGTCTTTCCGTACGGAAAAGGCTCGACCGTTGGATCCTATGTGATCTACGCGCTGAAGCAGAACGGACTTGCCCCCGCTGCGATCATCAACACAGAGGCCGAACCGATCATAGCTGTCGGTGCGATCATAGCCGGGATCCCCATGGTCGACCGCCTCCCGCCGGAGTTCTCCAGCCTGCCGCCCGGCACCAGGGTGACCGTGAACGGTGATACCGGCGAGGTCTCCTGCGACGTGGCTGCGTGATGGCAGGAGGGAAGCTGCTACTGAGGAGGTATTATTACCTATGCACCCCAGTCTGAGCGATCCCTATGGAG
>JAAZID010000301.1 GCA_012510295.1 Methanomicrobiales archaeon
GCCGGAGCACCCCGATATCGGTTATGATCGCATCGACGAGGTCGAGGGGGGTGGCGTCGAAGGCGTAGTTGAGCACGGCCACATCATCGGGTGCGAGCTGGCGATCGCCGCAGTATGCAAGTTCGGCCCGGTCCCGCTCCTCGACGGTGACCTCCTCCTCGGTTCGCGTGAGGTCGAACGTGGAGATCGGCGCCGCAACATAGAACGGTATCCCATGATGCCGGGCGGCGACGGCGTGCATGTATGTCCCGATCTTATTGAAGACTGCGTCCCTCGTTATCCGGTCCGCACCGACGATGACGAGGTCGATCGCCCCCTTCCGCATCAGGTACGCGGCCGAGGAGTCCGGGATGAGGGTCACGTCGATACCATCCCGGGCGAGCTCCCAGCAGGTGAGCCTCGATCCCTGGTTCAGCGGCCGGGTCTCGCAGGCGATCACCCGGACGTCCTTTCCGGCAGCGACCGCCGACCGTATCACCCCGAGCGCCGTCCCCCAGCACCGGCAGGCGAGCGCCCCGGCGTTACAGTGGGTGAGGGCGGTGCACCGGGCGGGGAAGAGGTCTTCGCCGAACGCACCGAGTCTCCGGCAGGTCAGCTCATCCTCCTCGGCGATGATGTTTGCCTCCGCGACCGCAAGTGCTTTTCCCTCCTCAACCGACGCGGCCATCGCCACCTTTCGCATCACGCGGTCGATCCCCCACGCGAGGTTCACCGCGGTCGGCCGGGTGCCCCGGAGGAGGTCGGCGGCCCGGCCGACCTCCACCCGGAACCGATCGAGATCCTCCTCACTGCTCCGGACGGCCGCGAGCGCCACACCCATCGCACCCGCGATGCCGAGCGCCGGCGCTCCCCGGACCTCAAGCCTCCGGATCGCCCGGGCGAGGTCATCGATGGTGGTGCACCGCACCACCCGGAACTGCCCGGGGAGGAGGGTCTGGTCGATGTAGATGATGCTCCCGGTCTCCTCCTCCCACGCGATGGTGTAAGGCTCTTCCTCTGTCATGCTCACTCCGCCCTGAGTGTATCCAGGTAGGCCCGCATCGCCGCCGCCCCGCCCATGGCGACTGAGTCGGGTATATCCCTCGGTGCGGTTGCCGCCCCGGCAACGTATATCCCCGGTTTTACCGTGAGGACACGACCGACCTTCTGGTCGGCTATACTGAAGAACCCGGTCTCGTCCTGCGGGATGCCGAGCATCTTTGCTATATCACCCGCCCCGCCGGAAGGCTCAAGCCCGACCGAGAGCACCACGAGATCGGGATGGACCGTCTCCATCTCAAGGGTCTCGGTGTTCTCGGCGACCATCACCAGGTGATCGTTCTCCTCGAGCACCTCCCCCGGGAACCCGCGGATGAACCGGACCCCGAGGTCCTTCGCCCGCTCGTAGTACTCCTCGTAGCCCTTGCCGTATGCCCGGATGTCGTTATAGAAGACGGTGACGGTGATCCCGGGGTTCTTCTCCTTGATGAGCATGGCATTCTTCATCGCGTACATGCAGCAGACCCCCGAACAGTAGGGGCGGCCGGCGGCGATATCACGGGAACCGACGCACTGGACGAACGCTATGCCCCGGGGTGGCTTTCCATTTGAGAGTCGCCGGAGTTTGCCCCCCGTCGGACCGCTCGCGTTGATCATACGCTCAAACTCGAGGCTCGTGATGACGTCCGGGATGGTGAGGTAGCGAAACTGCGTCTTGTTCCTCGCATCAAACGTCCCGTATCCCGTGGTGACGATGATGCTCGTCGCTTCGATATCGATAAAGCGCTCCGTATCCTCGCGGAGGATCGCCTCCCTCCCGCAGACATCGTAGCAGAGACCGCACTCGATACAGTGCTCCTGGTCCTTGATGACGATATCGGGGACCGCCTGGGGGTGGGGTTTGTATATGGCTTTCCGGACGCCTATGCCGGCATCGAACCGGTTGTAGACCTCTACCGGGCAGATATGGACGCAGTCTTCGCACCCGTTACACTCGCTCTCGATGATGTAGCGGGGGTGTTTCCTGACCCTGACGCGGAAGCTCCCGGCCTCGCCGTCGACCGATTCAACTTCGGAGCATGTGTGGATGGTGACGTTTGGGGTCCGGCTCACATCCACCATCTTTGGAGAGAGGATGCACATGGAGCAGTCGTTTGTGGGAAACGTCTTATCGAGTTGAGCCATATGCCCGCCGATGGAGGGTTCGCGCTCGATGAGGTGCACGTGGATGTTGTGGCCGGCAAGGTCGAGCGCCGCCTGGATGCCGGCGACCCCGGCGCCGATGACGACAACCTCAGCCATTGCGATACCCCCCGGCGAGTCTGATGTACTCCCGCGCGTTGTGGACGATCTTCTCCTGCTGCTCTGGCGTCGTCTCCCTGACCACCTTCCCGGGCACGCCGAGGACGAGCGATCGCGGCGGGATCTCTTTTCCCTCGGTCACCACAGCGCCGGCGCCTATGATGGACCCCTCCCTCACCACAGCGCCGTTCAGGACGATGGCACCCATACCGACGAGCACATCGTCCTCGATAGTGCAGCCGTGCAGGATGGCGCCGTGGCCGACAGAGACCCCCGCCCCGATCCGTACCGGAAACCCGGGCGTGGTGTGGACGACGGCGTTATCCTGTATGTTTGAACCGGCCCCTACCGCGATCGAGTCCCTGTCGGCCCTGACCACAGCGCCGAACCAGATGTTCACATCATCAGCAAGTGTCACGTCTCCGATGACTGTTGCGTTCTCCGCAATAAATATGCGGTCTCCCACAACTGATCCACTCCCCATAGTACGTCTACTGTTTGTTGTAACGATACAAAATGTTCTCCCTCATCGCAGAGGAGGGGGGTTATCGCCCCCGGAACACTACCCATAAAACATCCTGCGGCAAACGTTTCCTGATGAAAGTGATGGTCGGGGGGACGTTCGATCCCCTGCATGCCGGACACAAAAAACTCCTCTCCCGCTCGTTTGAGCTCGCGGGACCGGATGGTGAGGTGATCATTGGACTGACAACCGACGAGTTTGCCGGCGCAAAGGTGCACCCCGTTCATTCCTACCAGAAACGCCTGGAAAACATTAAGGAATTTGTCCGGAAGCGAGGCTATACGGCGGAGTGGGAGGTCGAACCGCTCTCTGACCGCTACGGC
>JAAZID010000041.1 GCA_012510295.1 Methanomicrobiales archaeon
GATCGCGGGCGACGCTCATCTCCATACTGACTGTCGAGAACTCGAGCACCGTCTCCATATTCCCGCTCAGGTGACGTTTCAGGGATGCCTCCGGGATCCGGGCGAGGATATCATCGACCTCCGCCCGGGTCGAGGGGAGCACTCCGCCGTTGTACTCCCGGATCAGGGTTGTGATGCTCGTAACCCCGGTGATCTTATCGTTGTGTTCCGGTTCGTAGGCCCCGAACTGATCTATCCAGTCGAGCGTCTCCGGGGAGAGGACATCGTCTGCGATCACGATGACCGGGATGGTGCTCGTCGAGCCCATCGCCCGACCGACCTTCTCCAGGTTCTGGAGAGCGGACATATCCGAGGGGACGAACGTCTTTTCGTCTGCGCTGATGGGGACGCTCTGGTCGAGATAGTAACCTCCCGTCGCAACCATAGCAAAGAGCAAGATGACGAGGATCGGGTGTTTCGCGACGGTGTAGGCCAGTCGGCCGAGGAGGCGGTTATACCGCTCGATGAAAGAGTTGTCAGGCTCTTCAGAGGAACCGACTTCTTTTTTTGGCCGGTAACGGGTGATGATCGCAAAGACCGGGACGATGATCAGCGCCGCGATGTAACAGGAGACGACCCCGATGGTGCAGACCATCCCGAAATCCGCAACCATCGGCACCGGCGCAAAGAACATGGCGATGAACCCGAGTGATGTCGCAATCATCGCGATCAGGACCGAAGGACCGAGGTTCACGACCGTGGCCCATATCGCCTCCGGTATCGTACCATGCCGGATCTCCTCATCGAACCGGGCATGGAACTGGATCGCGTAATCGATCCCGATCCCGATCAGCACCGGGAACGCACCGACAACCACCATGCTGACCGGGATCCCGAAGAGGCCCATGAACCCGAAGGTCATGATGAGCCCGACAGCAACGACTGCTACGGGGAGGAGGCGGTGGCGGACGTGGGAGAAGAGGAGTGAGACTGCAAGCACCATGAGGAGCATGGCCGCAAGGATCAGCAGGCCTATCTGCGCCCCAATCTCATCTCCCATCTCCTTTGCGAATGCTGGAGTTCCGGAGACCGAGACCGTGAGGCCCGGCGGGGGCTCTGATATGCGGATGGCAGACTCGATGCTCCCGAGAACCTGTTTCTGGGCATCCATGGAGACGCCCGGCTCGAGGGTGATGCTGCTGAGGGTTATGAGGTCCGAGGGCATCATCTGCTCGACGAGTTCCGGGGGGGCCTGGGCGATGATCCCGTCGATCTCTGCCTTCGATGACGGCAAAGTGCCACCATGCACCTGTTTAAGGAGATCTACAACGCCGCCGACCCCGGCAACGTAGCGCTCGTTCCTGAGATCCTCCTGGAGGTCATCGATGTACCTGAGGATATCAGGGTTTTTGACGCTGTCCGCCTCGTAGATGAGGATGATGGCATCCGAGCCGTAGGTGTGTTTGTAGTGGGCGAGGAGCGCACCCCGGGGGGTGGTCTTGTCGAGGTAGGTGTCGTCGCCGGTCTCCATCGTGACCATCGTGAGCCCGAAGAGTGCCAGGATGAATATGGCTACGGCGACGCCGGCGACAGCCCAGGTGTGGTCGTTGATGGCTTTTGCGAGCCATTCATAGGGATTCTTCACGCTCGCTCCTCCCGACCGGCCGGTGGATGCGCTCGATCCCCATGTTCGTTAAGGGTGACAGGGGCCAGTTGTATGGATCTTTCCACGGATCGTTTAGGGTCCGGGGCAATCTTCGCCGCCGCTGTAAGAGAGATCGAGAGCGGCGACGCTGTGCAATATCTATCTATAGTATGATGGTAGCGCAGGACCACGGGTCCATATGGATCGATCCTGCAGGTGTTCGCGGTTTTCATAGATATCCTCGACTACGGTTGTGGCGTATCTGTGGGGGTAACGTATTTATCGGGCCAGATATGAATCTGCCGCAACCCTGACGGGGATCAGTCTTTGCGGTGATGTACCCGGGTTGGTAGTTCTTCTCAGCGAGTAGGTATGCCAGAAAAATAGGGGCAGGAGCGCTCTTCTGTGCCGCCGCGCCCCGGATGGAATGGTGTGGGCGGCGGCTCAGGCCTGGCCTGAGCCTGCCATGAGGGTCGTGTTTCCCGGGCATGCAGATGGAAGGATGTTCCTATCTCTTGAAGCGTGGGTATCGTCAGGGATTATCCGACACTATTTTTGCCCGTTGTTCCTGGTGATTGATCGTTTACGTGCTGCCCTGTTCGTCATCGCCGGGACGTCTATCCCACCGATGGAGGTGGAGGTGCCCGGGTAGGTCCTCGAATGTGCGGACCTGCTGATAGGAGTCTCATGGATTTGAGGTTGGTCTCCGGTGGACTCCCCATGCGAGGAGATGGTCTCTCTCGCCACTGTAATCATCTTGTTCCACAGACCATAAATCTGGTGCAACCAAATAGAGGTGCAATGACTGTTGAGGTTGTCCCCGGGCTCCGGGCTCTCGGGATGAACGA
>JAAZID010000302.1 GCA_012510295.1 Methanomicrobiales archaeon
CCTCTGGAGTATGCTTCCTCCATCCGAGGAATTCGATCTTTGTGATGATCGAAACACGGAACGAAGAGGAGAAGATAGCCTCTATCGTAGCCACGCTCTCCCGTGGAATAGCGTCTGCAAGATAGTAGATGAGAATATTTGTATCAAGCAGGTGCCGTCTCATACCCGGTCCCATTCATCCCGCAAGCTCCGGATCTCGGCCTTCAGGTCAACTTTCAGATCCCTGTAGACCCCTCGGTATTTTCGGGGATCAGGAGATCCGACCTCGTCCTGCTTATTGGCAGACTTTCCGGCACTCATGGCATCCCAGAGATCGATAGATACAATAACGCCGGTCTTCCGCCCCTCTGCATCGTAAATATATTGCACTCCCATGCCATCCCACTCACTGATATACAGTGTGTGGGTGCTCCAGGTGGATTATAGTTACTCATGGGATAATCTGTTTGAGATGCATCGCTCCTTCATTTCTCCTGACAGATTTTTTTTACTGTCCACGCCGTAAGTGCCACGATAAAACTGCAGCGAGGCGATGTACACCGCCCGGATCAGCCTCTGTTGCTTCCCCTTCTCGTTCACTGAACGCATTCCTGCGAAATCACGACGTGTGGATTATCATTGCAATCGTAGATACGCGAGCACCTAAGAATTGTCTGTGAAAACGGCAGGTTGACCCGCGAGGCAACTATTAGAAAATCTCTAATAGTTCAAACCGGGGGTGATCGCGAAGACTCACCTGACCCGGCGGGGGAGCACCCGGGCGTAGAGGTGAAACGGGTACCCGAATGCCAGCTCCTTCAATTCTGCCATCATCCAACATGGGATTGGTGTAGTGGTCCCTGAGAGTATCCTCGTTGCGGTCCAGGAGATCTGCCAGATATTCGAGTGTCAGAAAGCCCCTCCTCGCAGAGACGGAGGATTGTCGCTTCTACAATATCTTTGGGTGTTTTTCGCAGAGATATCACTGGTTTTGCAATTTTGCGCAATGTAGCCAAATATTCGGAGCTCAAGCTTCGAACACCCACCCCGGCACTCCACCAAAATCCTTGCAGGGGCAAACATTCGACTACATCTCACCACGCCCTGCTCTGTATTGGTTTTGCAAGGTGGTCATTCAATACCCGTCTCACTGGGTCGTCCCTCCGTCTGTGCGCTACGGGTGGGTGATCATACCTCGTCCCTGCACTGGTGGTGGTGATGCTGTGCAAGGTCTCGGAGTATCACCAGCTGGGAGAGATATTTCATCGTCCCGCTCCTGTCACCTTGTTCACCGCGAACGAATTTCGTTCTTTTCGGTACATCTGGGGGCCGATCCCTCCGGATGATCAGCCGGGTGGTGGGTCTCTTACCCGGGCCTGATTCGCGGGGTGGCAACCCGGGGTGCCACTACCTTTCAATCACCGCCACCTCAAATTCAGGAAGAAAGCTGAAGAGCGGATCCGCGTTCCTGCTCAAGAGGCTGGAACCCCGGTCCCGGCCGGTCGCTACGTAGATCGCCCGACCAGGAGTGCCTTCACCCGGCCCCGTCGATGAACCCCGGGATGCTCCTCCACGCTCAGGAGAGCCCGACAACCGGTTGCATCGGCTCGACCTGCTCCTCAAGGAAACCCAGCACCTCCCGGTTGACCTCCCCCGCATGGGTCCAGATAACCCCGTGCGGCCCGCCCTCGATCACCACGAGCCGGCTCTCTTTGACCAGACCGGGGATGCGCCTGCCTGAGGCGGGGAAGGGCACGATCCGGTCGGCATCGCGGTGGATCACCAGGACCGGAACGTCTATACTCGCAAGGTCGCCCCGGAAGTCGGTCAGCCACGCCGAGACACAGTCGAGCGTGCCCCGGGGGGAGGCGGCGGCCGCAGTGTTCCAGATGA
>JAAZID010000303.1 GCA_012510295.1 Methanomicrobiales archaeon
ACATAGAACAGCGACATTATCACCATATCTACCCTGAGGCATTACTGAAAGAAGCCGGGATCACCAGTTCTCTCGCCCTGAACTGTGCACTCATCGCCGATACGACCAATACGAGCATTGGCCGTAAAGATCCTCTCCGGTACCTCAAGGACCGGTATGCCTGGACATCGGAGGCCATTGTGCGTGAGCGGCTACAGTCTCACCTCATCCCCATCCGGGAGCTCGCAAACGGGGGATACGAAGATCTGGAGGGAACGGAGAAGAACGAGAAACTGAAGAGCGATTTTGAGGCTTTCCTCCGCGTTCGTGCGGATCTGGTCCTCAAGGCGGCAAAGCATCTGGCAGATGGATGGCAGCTTGCCGCCAGCGAGATCTATGGTGAGTGAGCCTGCACATACCTTGAAAACAACCCGGGCACGAATCTACACAGGATGCCTGCCAGGTATCTGTTCCCGGAGCGATGCGGGGCCTGCTACCCCAGTTCCCTCCACCACAGAACCAACCCCCTTTAGCCCGGTGCCCAGGGGATTGCAGAGCCGCCCAAAAGATCCATCAACCGATCAAACAAAGCACCCGGGCTCCTTCAACCCCCCTCAAAGTCACCAGATAGAATAAAAGCCACGATCTTCCCCTCTCACCCGAAGGATGGGTTTATAAGAGGTTCCAGGTAAATAGTCCCCTATGCCCTCCCCGCCCGGAAACTCCCCACACACCCTCCGCTTTGTACATACCGCCGACCTCCACCTCGGGAGCCGGGTCATGAGCCTGCCGGGGATGGATGAGGAAGACACTACCGCCCTGGCAAACGCGACATACGGCGCCTGGAGGAATATAGTGGACCTCTGCATAGGAGAAGAGGTCGACTTCCTGCTCGTCGCCGGCGACACCTACGACAGTGCGGATCGAAACATCCGGGCGCAGCTCCAGTTCATCGAGGGGCTCCGGCGGCTCGATGAAAACGGCATCGCCGCATACGTCGTCCGTGGCAACCATGACCCGGACGATGCGTGGTCGGAGTCGATAGCGATGCCGGAAAACACCACCATCTTCTCATCGAGCGAACCCGAGGTCGTCATCCACCGCGATCCGGATGGTAGACCCCTCGCGGCGATCGTGGGGATGAGTTTTGCAACGGTCCATATCTACGATAACCTTGCAGAGCAGTTCCCCGGGCAGGAAGACGAATGGCCCTTCACGATAGGTCTCCTCCATTGTAGCGTCGGGGGGACGGTGGGCCATGAACCGTATGCCCCGTGCAGCATCCAGGATCTCAGGCGATGCGGCTACGACTACTGGGCGCTCGGCCACATCCACCGACCCACAATCCTCAGTGCCGGCAATCCGCAGATCATCTACGCCGGCAACCCGCAGGGGCGCGATATGGGGGAGACCGGCGAACGCGGGTGCCGCCTCGTGACGGTTGATGCCGATGGCACCGTCGAGGTCGAGGCCGTCAGGACATGCCGGCACCTCTGGACGGAGATCGAGATCGATCTCAGCGGTTCTGTAGATCCGGCGGCCCTTGAAGAGAAGATCCGGAGGAGACTCGCTCATATATCCCGGGAGGAGGGGGTACCCGTCGCCGGCCGGATCCTCCTCACCGGTGCGACGGCGCTTCACCGCGAACTCACAGTAAAAGGAGGGATCGCCGCGCTCGAAGAGAGATTCATCGAAGACCCGCCGGGTGATCAATACCCGTTCTCCATCGAACGGGTCATATGCCGGACAGTCCCCGTCATCGACCGCGATGCGGTCCTCGCCCGTGACGATATCCTCGGCGAGATCTGCAGGCAGACCGATCTGGCGGTATCCAGCGATAAAAGTCGCCTGCGGGAAGAGATACTCTCCCTCTACCAGTCGTCTGTGGCCCGGGCATACACGAGCGAACCGGACGATGAGGAGTTCTGCGAGATCATCCGTGAAGCCGAGAGCCTGCTCCTCTCCCACCTCTCGGGAGGAGAAGAATGAAGATCCGATCGCTCTACATCGACGGATTCGGGAAATTCCATGACTGGCAACCGCCCACCCGGTTCGGCGATACCCTGACGGTGGTCGTAGGCCCGAACGAAGCGGGGAAGACAACCCTGCTCGCCTTCATCCGCCGGATGCTCTATGGGTTCCCAGGTGGGAGGAAAAGCCTGAACCACTACCCACCTATCAACGGCGGAAGGCCCGGGGGCCGGCTGGAGTTCCAGGGGGTGGACGGCCGGGAATACACCCTCACCCGTACTGGCGTCCGGGGCAGACCATCCCTCACCCTCGCCGACGGCACCGCTGCAAAAGGGCTGAACCCCGGGTCACTGCTTGGTCCGTGCGACCGGGTCTTCTACGAGAACGTCTGTGCGATCGGGCTTGAGGAGCTCCAGGTGATCTCGACACTTGAGATGGACGAGATCCGGGATCGACTGGCCGCCGCAGGTGCCGGAAACCTCCCCGTCCGGGAGACCGCGACATCTCTTCAGAATGCTGCCGGCGAGATCTATGTGGTGAAGGGGTCGGTCAGGAAGATCAATACCCTTGTCGCGGAACTGAGGGATGTCGAAGAGAAGATCCGCGCCGTGAAGCGGGGGCAGGGAGAGTACGACGAGATCAACAGGGCGATCGCTCAGGAGAGCGAGTCTGTCAGGGCGACGGTGGAGAATAAGAAGACCATCGAGGAGGAGATCGTCTACCTCAAGGCCCTCGGGCGGGCGTGGGAGGTCTTCGTCGAGCGGGAGGAGGCGCTCAAAGCGCTCCAGGAAATCCCCGAGATCGATCCGTTCCCGGCCGAAGCACTTGAGAACCTCAGCCGGATTGAGACAGAGATCCAGGGGCTCGGGGAGGAACGCCAGAACCTGGCCGGCGAGTGCGACCACCTGAGAGAGGAGGTTGCTCGCTACACCTTCAGGGAGGATATCCTCGGCGAGGCCGATACCATACGCACTCTGGAGCGCAAGATCGAGCGGTACAGAACCCGGGTAGATGATCTCAAGGACGTACAGCGTGAGGGTGAACAGCAGCAGGCGAGCCTCGCAGAGATCCTGAAGTCCCTCGGGGGAGACCAGGATGAGGAGCGCATCATGAGGTTTGATACCTCGACCCCTGCGAAGGATGATCTCCGAAAGCTTCGCGATCGTCTCACAAAGGCTGAAAGTGAATGTGTCGCAGAGCAGTCCCACCTCGGGGCGGCAGAGAGGGAGGCTGAAGCGAAGCGGGAGAGCCTTATGGATCTCCAGGGGCGCCGGCGGGATATGGGGGATCTCACGGATCCGGAGACTGCCCGGAGACGCCTCGGCCTCGCCCGTGAGCTGCAAAGCGAGATCCGATATCTCCAGGATCTTGAGATGAGGCTTCATGCGATCCGGCAGGAGGAGGCGCGGGTTGCGGAGATCAGGGCATCGATCCACTCCGCCCGGGCGATCCCCGCGTGGCCGGGGATCGTCGTCGCGCTCTCGGCCGTCCTCGTCTTTGCATGGGGATTCCTTACCGAAACCCTCCAGGTCGCCGGGATCATCGGCCTCCTCCTGCTCGCAGCAGCGGCCGGCATCATCCTCACCGGGAGGAGGGAAACCGGCAGCGTGGATCACGATGAGGGGGAGACGCTCGCCGGCCAGCGGGAGGAGGCCGAGCGTGAACGCTCAGTGAGAGAAGAGAGGGCAGCGGACCACGTAGCAGCGCTCGGGCTTGCTTCCCTCCCGGCACAGGCCGCCGCCGATGCTCTCGTTCACGCGCTCGAAGATGCTGTCCGGGAGGCGGACAGGGCATCCGAACTCGATACAGAGATCGTTCGTGCGAGGG
>JAAZID010000304.1 GCA_012510295.1 Methanomicrobiales archaeon
GGATATAGGTGGATTTGAGTGATAAAGAAATGGTAAACTACGAAAAAAATCGAACCTACTGCTCCAGTTTGAACAATGGGAGGGTTCCAGGGGTTTTTGGTGTAGACCTCCGGATCTGCCGAATACCGTGCCAGGGCCCCTGTAGAGGCGCCCGGGCGGTCATGTAACAAAAAGTTACGGATCTCCAGGATCTGTAACAGAATAGAAACACCCCCCACCGTCCTGTAACAAATCGTAACAAATATCCCTGATGCCAGGAAAACCAATCAGTATGTCTAAAGTTGTCCGGATCGATGAGGAGGCGCTGGAGGTCGCCCTGAAGTATGGGAAAAACCTCTCACTCGGCGTCATGAAGATGGAAGAGACGATCGAGAGGTATGAAAAGACAAGGCGTGACCACAATGCAATCGAGGATATGATCCGCCGGACTATCAGAGAGGAGCTTGAGATATTGACCTCCCGGTACTGATCAGGCCCGCCCGTAGAGTTCCGTGAGTCGCCGGAGTCGATCGAAGGGCGCACCGGAGAACTCCTCCGGTGTCATCCGCCACTCCCAGTTCCCCTCCAGGGTCGAAGGATAATTCATCCTCGCCTCCGCTCCAAGGCCGAGGATATCCTGCACCGGTATGATACATATCCGGGCGACCGATCGCATCGCAAGAAGGATGAGTTCCCCCGCGACCTCATCCGCCGGCACTTCCCGCCCGATATAGGCAAAAAACCGCTGCTTATCCTCCTCCGATGCCTCCTCTTCAAACCACCCCCGGGCCGTGTTGTTGTCGTGTGTTCCCGTGTAGCATATGAGGTTTGGGACATAGTTATGAGGAATGTGAGCGCTCCGGGAGAGCCCTTAGTCAAACGCGAAGAGCAGGATCTTCATACCGGGAAACCCGAACCGGTCGAGGAGCTCCTGGACGGCCGGGGTGTTCGCCCCCAGATCCTCGGCGACGATGGCAAAGCAGGGGAGGTGTCGCGCAAGGGTCTCAAAGAAGTCAGAACCCGGCCCGTCGACCCAGGTGCCATACTCGGCGGTCCCATCACCGGCCGGGATCTCATAATAATCAGCGAACGCCCGGAAGTGGTCGATCCGGAAGAGATCATAGAGTTCAGCGGAGCGCCGGACCCGGCGTATCCACCAGTCGTATCCTCGATCCCGGAGCGCCGGCCAGTCATAGACCGGGTTTCCCCAGAGCTGCCCGGTCTTACTGAAGACATCTGGAGGCACCCCTGCCACCACAGCGGGGCGGAAGTTCTCATCGAGTTTGAAGATCTCCGGGTTCTGCCAGACATCGACGCTATCATAGGCGACGTATATCGGTATATCTCCGATGATCTGGACGCCGAGATCGGTGCAGTGCCGGCGGAGGGCTGACCACTGCCTGGTTGCGAGGTACTGGAGGAACTTCTCCTTCCGGATCCTGTCGGTGAGGTGCTGCCGCAGGTCATCGAGGGGCCCGGGCTGCCGGGTACGGATCTCCTCCGGCCAGCGGTTCCATTCCTGTCCGCGGAAGTGATCTTTGAGGGCGACGAAGAGCGCATGCTCATCCAGCCACCACGCGCTCCCGGCGCAGAACTCCTCATATCCCCGCTCTAGCCCCGATTGGAGGAATTGCTGATATGCAGCCGAAAGGATCCGATCCTTATACCAGGTAGCCGCTTCATAGACCACACGCTCCTCCGGAAAATCCGGCATGGGCTCCAGGTCATCCTGACTGATATACCCGTCCTGCACAAGCCGGTCGGGACTGATGAGGAGGGTATTTATGCCGAACGCCGATGGGCTGTAATAGGGAGAGCTGGCGTGCTCAACCTGCGTCGGGTTGAGTGGCAGGATCTGCCAGTAGTGTTGCCGGGCCTTCGCCAGCGCTTCAACAAGGCGGTACGCCGCCGGACCGAAGTCCCCGATGCCGTATGCCGTCGGCAGCGATGTGATATGAAGAAGCATACCGCTTCCCCGTGTATAGATCACCTGTCACCTCCGGAAGAGAACGGTCCGACGTTCTGGGCCTGCCCCCTATTATAGTCTCGCATCGACCGGCTCATCCACACCATTGTAGCATCAGAGAGCGGCCTTTCCTTCCGCGGATGGCGCTCCGTGTAGATGTCCCGGTAATCTGCAGGCTACCCCATCCGTGTCAGACCCGAGAAGCGATCCGCTCACCACACCAGCTCATTTCTCCGCAAGAACTCCCGGATCTTGCGCGACTCGACCCAACCCTCATCGAGCTGCCTGACAATAGTATTGATCCGGCCCACCTGCCCCCGGATCTTCTCCGATGCTTCCCCGTCATCGATCAGGTCGGCCATACCGAGGATCACCTGCAGGGGCAGGCGGATGTGGTCAGCGAGGATCGCAAACTGCTCGATGTTCTGCTCGATCTGGTAGA
>JAAZID010000305.1 GCA_012510295.1 Methanomicrobiales archaeon
AAGGTGCTCCTCCTCGACGAACCGACAGTCTACGTGGATGCTCCGACGGCAGTACAGTTCTACGAGATCCTGGATCGCCTCCAGGATCGGATGGCGGTAGTCCTTGTGACCCACGATGTCGGGGTGCTCCCCGGGCGCGTGACCCGGGTCGCCTGCCTGAACCGGCGCCTCTACACGCATGACACCGCCGAGATCACGCCGGATATGATCGAGGATGCATACCACTGCCCGGTGGACCTGATCGCGCACGGAGTCCCACACCGAGTCCTCCCGGAGCATTCGGAGGAGGAATAGCGATGTTTGAGCTGCTCGGGTTTGAGTTCTTCAGGAATGCGTTCATCGCCGGGATTCTTGCGAGCATCGCCTGTGGTATCATCGGCACATACGTCGTGGTGCGGCAGATGGTCGCGATCAGTGGCGGCATATCCCACGCATCCTTCGGCGGCATCGGGCTCGGCTACTTCCTCGGTATCGATCCGCTCGCGGGGGCCACCGGGTTCACTGTCGCAACAGCACTCGGGATGGGTGCGCTCCAGCTCCGGGCAAAACAGCGGATGGATACCCTCATCGGCGCGGTCTGGGCGGCCGGCATGGCGCTCGGGATCCTCTTCGTCTACCTGACACCGGGTTTTGCCCCCGACCTCTTCTCCTACCTCTTTGGAAACATCCTCCTCGTGCCCCGGGGGGACATCCTCCTGATGGCGATCCTCACCGTCGTCATCGTCGCAGTCGTGACTTTCCTCTACCGCGAGCTCCAGGCGGTCACATTCGACCCGGATTACGCGAAGGTCATGAACCTCCCGGTGGAGGGACTCTCACTCCTCCTCCTCGTGCTGATAGCGCTGACGGTGGTGATGCTTATCCGGGTGGTCGGGATCATCCTCGTGATCGCGCTCCTCACGCTTCCGGCGGCGATCAGCAGGCTTTATGCCACCCGCATATGGAGTATGATGCTTGGCGCCGTCGTCCTCGGCATCCTCTTCACCGTGACCGGGATATGGCTCTCCTACCTTGCAAACGTCCCGTCAGGGGCGACGATCATACTCGTGAGCACACTCGCGTACGCGGGCGCCCTCGGGATTGAACGCCTCAGGCAGACCGGGTAGTGGGACAAACCGGTGTGCTTATGCAGGCGTATGCAAGAATTAGGTGAGCATGGATCCGATCATCGAAGAGGGATATGCGAGGCTCCTTGAGACCCTCGATGACCTGCAGGAGAAGAGGGAAGAGTCAGCAACGGCGCTCCGTGAGAATATCGGGGCGCTCATCGCACGGATGGCTGCCGATACGGCGCCGGTCGTGGGAACGATCGGGCTTGAGATGCTCCGGCGCGCAAAGAGAGAGGCGTCCGGGGAGCTCTATGGCCAGGAGTATTACGAGAAGAAGATGATCGTCCTCGGGAAGACCGAGCCACTCCCGTACCGCCCCGACGATCCGACCAAACCCATCGATACCCAGGTATGTGTCCTCGATGAGGAGGGGAAGTTCTACGAGGTGATGTATACCACCACCGATATCAGGACCGACTCCTACAAAAATCCCATCACGCCGGAGGAAGCGGTCGATATATACGGCTACGACCTCGTCTTCATGCTCTATCGGGCGCTGTATGAGTATGTAGAGAAGGAAGAGGAGCTCGT
>JAAZID010000306.1 GCA_012510295.1 Methanomicrobiales archaeon
GGCGGTCGATCCGGTAGAGGTGGGCGTAGAACCGGGAGCGCCGGACCTCAAGCATCGCGGCCCCGAGGGGCTCGGCGGTCATACCGGCACCTGCATCTGCGTGTATTCCTCCCAGTGCTCCTTTAAAAATCCCCGCATACCCCGGCCGGGCTGGTAGAGAGGATATATCCGGCGAAATGCCGCTTCGGCGTCGGCGAGGCTCTCGTGTGGCAGGGTGTCGGTGTATACCGCGAGATAGAGGAGCCCGATCGCCGCTGACCGGGATATGCCAAAGCCGCAGTGGACGAGCACCGGCCTCCCCCTCATGAGGCAGCGGTGGATGAAGGTGAGGGCGGCGTCGATAGCCTCTTTCGGGACATCCTCCGGGTCTCTTGCATCGATAAGGTTTAACATCAACCGGTTCCCCCGTCGGGCGACGTAGCGCTCCGGGTGACCCTCCGGGACCGTCCCGACGGGTGAGTAGGTGACCGCCAGGCAGTGGTAGGGGCTCGCCTGGGCGTGGACGACGCACCAGGTCTCGTGGGCCTCGACCATGAGCTCGTAGTCCTCCTGTGTCCCGATATAGAGGTTCTGGTAGATCTCGATCACGGCCTTCTCCCGATCATATCAAGCGCATAAGCCGCCGCACCGAGGAGCGGTGCCATCCCCCCGAGGGTCGTGACGACGATCCGGGGGAGGGTGAGGAAACGGTCGACGTAGGGTTCCGCGTGCTCGATCACGATCTCCCCGTAGTAGCGGGCAAGCGGCCCGTCGAGGACGATCACTTCGGGGTTGTAGGCGACGATGACCGTCGAGAGGCCGCGGGCGTTCACCTGCCCGAGCGCATCCATGAACGCGAGGGCGACGGGGTCGCTTGCCCGTGCCGCATCAAATATCGCGCGGGTGGAGAGCGCATCAAAATCTGTCCGCTGGATATCAGCTTCCTCCCGCCACGCGGCGAAGAACGCCGGGATGGACTTCGCCGAGGCGTACCCCTCCCAGTGGCCCGGGTAGCCGCACCCGCATATGAGGTTGTAATGGGTATCGACGAGGACGTGCCCGATCTCGCCGGCGTTCCCCTCCATCCCGAGCAGGAGGTGGCCGTTTGCCACGACGCCACCGCCGATGCCGGTGGAAAGCGTGATGTAGACGACGTTATCCGAACCCCGGGCAGCGCCCGCCCAGCGCTCGCCGAGGAGACCGGCCCGGGCGTCGTTTATCAGGGCGACCGGGAGATCGAACCGATCCGTGAGCGGGCCGGTGATCTCCACGACCGGAAAGGCGATGTTCGGGGAGTGGATGACCTGCCCGCGGCCGATGTCGAGCGGTCCCGCCGATGCGACACCGATGGCCGCGATCTCTTCTCTCCCTGTGGTATCGAGGAGTTCCTCGATGCCGGCCACGATCGCGGCAGTGATCACCTGCCCCGAGGGCCCGCTCGCCGGTGTGCTCGTGGTCGTATGAGCGAGGATTTTTGCATCTTCATCGACCAGGGCGGTGCGGAGGTTTGTCCCGCCGAGATCGACGGCAATCACGACTGTCATCTCTCTTCTCGGATTGTGCGGACATTCGGCATAAACCTACGCTTCCGGCGGTGGAGGCAGGGTTTATATTCTGGTCGCGCCAACATTTAGGTAAACCTAAATAAGGATCATCATGGAGAAGACGTTACTCGATCTGGGACCGGGTATGTGTGGAACCGTCACCCGGTTTGCCGGTGCACCCGGCTTTATGCAGAAACTCAGGACCATCGGTATCAGGGAGGGCAAGACCCTCACCGTCGTCGCCCGTCACCCCCTCAGCGGTCCGGTGGTGGTCGGGGTCGGCGGCAGGGAAGTGACGCTCGGCCGGGGGATGGCCCGGAGGATCATCGTGGACGTGGCCTCGTGAAGACCATCGTCCTGATGGGCAACCCAAACGTCGGGAAGAGCGGGGTCTTCTCGCGCCTGACCGGCACCCGGGTCATAATATCAAACTACCCCGGGACCACCGTCGATGTCTCCCGGGGGGTGACGCGCCTCCTGGACAGGGAGGTCGAGGTGATCGATGCACCCGGCACCTATTCTCTCTCCCCCACATGCCCGGTAGAGGAGGTCGCCGCCGGGATCCTCGATGACGCCGATATCGTCATCAACGTCGTCGACTCGACGAACCTTGAGA
>JAAZID010000042.1 GCA_012510295.1 Methanomicrobiales archaeon
ATTAATCGCAAAAGCTCTTGCGGGTATTCAGTCTCTCCGCCCGAAAAGTCAGCGAATTGTCATGGAAAAACTGAGGAGCCTTCGAGAAGATCCGTTTCCTGGTAGTGGGGGCGATAAGGAGCGCCTGTGTGTTCAGGGGCGTGATGACACCTATCGCCTCCACATAAGCCATACATTCACAGCTTTCTATCGTATTTATGAATCCAGGAAATAGGTTCATGTTCTCGCCGTAATGCCGATCGAGCAGGCACATAAGCGGTATGGGCGCCTTTGACTACCTCCACGGGAGGCCGGGGTCGCCCCCCCTAATGGGTTTGCCTGTGAATACGATTCCTTTCAGATAGTATCGCACTGAAGAGGAGCGTCACGATATCACTGGATCTGGGGCATTCTCCTGAAGATGAGCAAAGACCGTTCTCAATAGCCCTCAGTGACCAGTCGGGGTACCTATAACACCTCACTCATTCCCGAAACCTCGACTGCACCCGCTCCGGGAGGACATACTGCCGGAAGACCTGCTCAAAGTAGCGGTCCGTCATCCCGGCGATGAAGTCCCGCGCAAGCTCCGCCGGCCCGGCAAAATCGATGTAGCGCCGGGACGCCCACGGCGCCCTGATCAGTTCTTCGTAGACCAGCGAATCCATGCGCTCTTCCTCGATATCCTCGACCACCCGGCCGAAGAGGTACCGGTACATGCCCCGGATCTTCTCCGCGTTCCTCCGGAGCTTCGGGTTCATGTAGATATGCTCCATATTGAAGTCCTTGAAAGCCCCCACACATGCCGAGGCCTCATCGGAGAAGGCGATGCAGTCTGAATCATAGCTCACCGCGATGATATCCCTGATGAGGAGATCGAGCACCCGCCGGTTGATATCGTAGAACGCCTCCTCCCCGGCAATACCGAAGAATTTGATACAGTTCTCCGGGAATTCCCCGAGATCCCGCTCATCGATGACCTCAACCTCAAGGGCATCCGCGAGATCGCGGCCGAGGTAGGATATGCTGTCTGCGCATCTGACAACGCATCCTTCGGCGGTGCAGGGGAGCGCGTCACCCCCGCCCTCGATCTTTCGCAGCTTTTTCGAGAACAAGTCCCAGTCCGCCTCCCCCTCGACCCTGAGGGACTGGTCATGTACCTCGCCGTTGTGACAGAGTATCCCATCGAGCACCTGCACCGTGAGGTCACAGTCCTCGACGGTATCGAGGAACCGGACGCTCTGGACGTTGTGCTGGAACCCGCCGATCCCGTTCTCCCGGCAGAGGGTATCGAGGATCTCCTCCCCGAGGTGTCCGTAGGGGGCATGGCCGATGTCGTGACCGAGGGCTATCGCCTCGATCAGGTCTTCGTTCAGGCCGAGCGCCCGCCCGATAGTCCTTGCTATCTTTGACGCGAGCTGGACGTGGAGGACGCGGTGGGTGATGTGATCGTTCTCGACGAGGTAGAAGACCTGGGTCTTGTCGACGTAACGCGAGTAGGCCTTCGAGTGGATGATCCGGTCGGCGTCCCGGGAAAACGGCGGCCTGATGACCGGTTCCTCGGCCCTGTGGCCGGAGCGCCTGAGGTAATCGGCGTTCCGGGTCGCCCGGGGTGAAAGGAGGTGTTCTCGGTCGGCCATGCTTTTTGCCATACGGTCGAG
>JAAZID010000043.1 GCA_012510295.1 Methanomicrobiales archaeon
AGTGAGGACTGCGGTGTCATCGAGGGGTGGCGGCAACTTATCGGGGTTATCTCCTCACAGCTCTGGCAGACGGTCGTATACGTCATCACCAGGTTTGTGCTCGGGCTCGTTGCCGCGATCGCGCAGGCGATCCTGGTTATCATCGCACTGCTGGTCATCGCTATACCGTTCGTGCTCATCGGGATCGTGTTCCTCGCCACGCTCCAGGGTGGAGATCGTATCCTGTTACTCGCTCTCGGAGTCCCCTATCTCATAATCGCTATACCGGTCGCGCTCCTGATCGCGGTGCCGTTTATCACGTTCTTCCGGTACTACGCTCTGCTGGTGCTGGAGGGGCTCAGGCCCGAATACCAGCTCCTCCCGGAGTAACCCTTTTTTTCGATCCCGGAGGGGGGAAACCTCTTCTGCTCTCAGCACCAGAGCCCGGGACAGCATGGTTGATGTCGAGCCGCTGGCGATCCTCGCCCTCGCACTGGGGCCGGGGGTCTTCTGGACCTGGTACTTCTACCGCCGGGACAGGTTTGAACCCGAGCCGGCAGCCCTCGTCATAAAGATCTTCCTCCTCGGTGCTCTCGTCACACTTCCCGTGGCCTTCATCGAGGGGCTCTTCGGTCTCTTTATCGCATCACCGCTGGTCATGGGCGTCATCGTCGCACCCATCATCGAGGAATGCGGGAAGTTCCAGGTCGTGCGCCGGATCGCTTACCGAAACATCGAGTTTGATGAACCGATGGATGGTATCGTCTACGCCGCCTCCGCCGGCCTCGGGCTTGCATCCCTTGAGAACGTTCTCTACGTCTTTACGGCATATATGACGTCGCCGTCGCTTGCCGTCGGCACGATCATCGCCCGGGCGATCTTCTCAGTCCCCGGGCACGCGCTTTTTTCCAGCGTGTGGGGCTATGCCCTCGGGCGGGCTAAATTCATGGCTGCTGAGCATCGCGGAGCGGTCGTCATCCGCGGACTCATCCTCGGGATGGTGCTCCACGGCATCTTCAACCTCCTGCTCTTCTCCGCCGAAGTGGTCGCCTACGCCATGGTCATATTCATCCTGGTCCTGATACCGGGGTTATGGATACTCGTGGATAGAAACATCAGGAGTGCGCTTCGATGGCAGAGATCGCGGTAGGTGCCGGGCTCACTCGCGCGGAGATGCGGCGATCACGCGCCGGGGAGAGCCCGAAGACACTGATCCTGCGGGGGTGTGCCACCCAGACCAGGCTGCGATTCGATAGGCTTAATATCCGGGAGATCCCACTTTGTAAGGCACACAGTGCGAGAGCACAAGCGTGCGCCGATAGTGTAGTGGTTATCACTAGGCGTTGCCAACGCCTAAACCCGGGTTCGAGTCCCGGTCGGCGCACTATCACTTAATGTTTGAATCTATTCTGAAATCCCTCTTCTAGAGCGATGCCTCAGGATATCCTTGCAGAATTGTTAGGGCATCCCGCCTCAATCGAGGGGGGAGCACACTCATCAGCGGCTTCTATAGCCTGAGTGCAGTATAGACGTCAACGTAGTTCTTTACAGAGACTTGCAAGAGTATTTTGCTACAGTAGGGGACATAATTGGTAAAATAAGATGGGACTGGACAAAAACAGATCTAGTTCGTCAAGGATAGGTATTTCCTCTTGACAAAGACATATTCTGCGATCCGATCCGGTGTCTTTGTATCGACGATCAAGAGATCGGCATTTCTCAGCAGGCGGTACAACACCAGATAGGGCGATATCGCGAACACCATCACTATGATGGCAGGGGTAACCCTCTTTAACGTAAGCAACCCCAGATCCAGAACCGCAACGCCCGCAAAGATTATCGCGGCTATAATTGCGCCTGTGGGTGAGGTGAAGTCGGTTGGCCAGATTGCGCCATATAGATAGACAACCACAACGCCAATGATGAACACTACCCACAGGTAGACGATCGTTATGACTGTTCCCAGTAACCATCCCGGTTTCGCTTCAGGCACTCCTCATCCCTCCTTTATCATCGATGATAGCTCATCTCTTAAATAACCTATGGAAATGATGATCGACATGACCACAAATACCAGGTAGAGAACAATCAGCCCGATTTCGGAGATTTGACTGATTAATGCAAAAAATCCCCACGACCCTATTCCTAACAGAGTTGCCATGCGTTCCAGGATCCAGACCCCCAGAAAGAGGCACCCGACGATTAATGTATCAAAAAGGATCAGGCAGCCCAGAACGAGTGTGAAGTAAGCTTTTTTCTTGATCACGCTCGTGAAAGGCATCATCTATTCCAATATTTCCCCCTGCCCAGATTAAAGCAATCGTTTTTTTGCCGGAAGTACCTGCGTGGCGGGTCAAAAATGTGAGCACAAAACAGAGGTGATTGAATAACCTGTAAGGGGGCGCCTTACGCCTTCCAGATCCAGCTCGAAGAACTGGATTTGTGCAACATGGCGCGCCATGAACCGGCGACTCATAGATGAGCACGAAAATGATCTTTTTCATACCTGCCCCGACGCGGAACCTTTATGGCCGCCACCGTCACCTCCCCCTGTTGCCATGGAGCTACAGCGGGGGCTCTCAGAATTTGACCTGACAAACATCATCGTCGGGGCGATCGTCGGCGCCGACATCTACATCGCGTCCGCCCTCACCGCCGGCCTCGTCGGTCCGTTCTCGATCGTCCTCTGGGTGGTGGCCGGACTCTTCGCCGCGACGATCGCTATGGTCTTTGCCTACTGCAGTTACTACGTTCCCCGCGTCGGCGGTCCGTTCGCCTACGTCTCAGAGGCGTTCGATGATTTTTACGGATTTCTCACCGGCTGGAGCATGTGGATCGCTGAACTCCTCGCGCTCCCGGTCTTTGCGATAGCGTTCACGAACTACCTCCAGGCGCTCATAGCGCTCACCCCGGTCGCAGAGATCGCTATCCGGGCGCTCTTCATCGCCTCCCTGACGCTCGTAAACATCGTCGGCGTCCGGGCCGCAGGGAAGGTGAACGATGCTCTCACCCTCATCAAGCTCGCCCCCCTGCTCCTCCTCATCGTAGCAGGGCTTGGATTCTTCATCATCCGGCCGGAGATCCTCATCACAAACTACACCCCCCTGCTCCCGTTCGGACTCGATAACGCCGCTCACGCACTTGTCCTGATCTTCTGGGCATACGCCGGGTTTGAGCTCGGGACACTCCCGGCCGGCGAGGTGCAAAACCCGCAAAAAGCCATTCCCCGCGCCATAACCATCGGGATGCTGATCGTCTCCCTCTTCTACATCCTCACAAACTTCGTGCTCTTCGGGCTCGTCAACTGGACCGGGCTTGAGCAGAGCACCGTGCCGCTCGTCGTCGCCGGGACTGCCCTCTTCGGATCGGCGGGGGTGATCATCATGACGGTCGGCGCGCTCTTCTCGGTCTCGGGATCAAACGAATCCGGGATGCTCGGCAGCGCCCGACTCGCGTATGCGATGGCGATCGACGGCCTCTTCCCCCGGGCGTTTGCCCGGGTCCACCCACGCTACGGCACACCCTACGTGGTCCTCATCGCCCAGGGGGCGATAGCATTCGTGCTCTCAAACGTCGGAAACCTCTCCGGACTGATATCGTTTGCCGTCCTCACCCTTGCATTCTCGTTCCTGCTCACCTGCTTTGCGCTCATCGTTCTACGGGATGACCGTGCCGCAAAACTCCGGGGTCAACATATCCTCCCTCTTGCGGGCATCGCGATCTGTCTCTTCCTCCTCTTCTCAGCCACGACCTTCGATAAGGTCGCAGGGATCCTCGTCATACTCGCCGGTATCCCGATCTACCTCTACTACTCGCCAAAGGAGGATATACATCACCTCAAAGCGCTCTTTTTATCCGAAGAGGCAGTGCTCCGACGGAGGCTTGAGGCAAAAGAGATATACCTTGCAAACCTGCTCGGTATCATCCGCACGGTCGCCGGGTGGTTCAGGCGGCCGGCGAGCGATGAAGGCGGGGATGGGTAGCCGCCCCCCTCCCGGAAGATCACGCAAAGGGATGTTTCGCGGTATCCTTCTGTGCGAGCACCTCTTTCATCTTCGGCTCGCCCGTCACCGCCCGGCTGATAGCGATCTTCGTCGCCTCGTAATTCCAGTCGTAGATCTTCTTCTTATCGGTAGCATCCCACTCGATGAAGACCGACGCGATGATGACCAGGGTGTCGGCCTCCACCTCAGGGATTACCCCCTCTGCGACGCTATCCACCACCGCCTTCGCGACAGCGGCCTGTGCCGGACCGAAGATCAGGAGGGCCTGACCGGCGTTCTTGATCGTGACCTTGTTGACCATCAGGGTCGGGGGTTTTGCCGGGATGTTCGGTGTGAGGACGGCGAGGAGCGGCGTATGCCCCTGTGCCGGCGATGCGAGCGCCGTGACGAAGGCCTGCTCTACACTGCTCCCCTTCTTTCCGATGACGAGATCGATGTGGGCAACCTCCGGCCCCTCGCCGACGAGTGCTTCTCCGATGAGTACCTGTGTGAAACTGACCATAATCCAATATCTCCTGAATCTAGATCGCACCCATATGGGTGTGAGGATAATAAAGCATTGCGGAGAGTGGACCCTGCCGAGAGCAGGGACGGGAGGCGACCACTCCGGATGACACGGCTTGGACTCTCCAGATCTTCAGAGCAGACTCACCCGTATGCCGCCACCGGAACAGCATGCACCCGCTCCATCCGCACATCGTTCCTCCTGTGCCGGCGCTACGACCCGTTGAAGACAAACAGGCTCGCCGAACCCAATGAGTACACGCTATCATAACCCTCCATGTCGAGCGTCGTCTCCGGATCATGCTCCAGTCGAAACATCCCATCGTAGCAGAAGAAGGGATGATCCCGGATGTACTCCCGGGTTAGAACGGTCTCCGCTCCGTGCGAGCGGTAGACTCCTTCGATGAACATATCATCACCCGGCAGGATGAATCCCGGGTCGAAACTGACATAATTCACAACCTGGACGTACCTATCCGACCAGATCGGTCCGGTTCGAACAGCATCCACGGCATCGATCGCTCGCATCTCGGACGCTGTGAACCCGGTTCTCACGGCACTGTTCCCGGCAAAGACATGGGTATCGTTGTTTGCCGCCGGGCTCAGGATCATGGCGAAGGCCAGAAGGCTGATGCCGGCAGCAAAAACGAGCATCCCGGCCCGTGTTCTGGTCCGACGGAGACTTTCGACCAGTAGCAGTGATACTGCGAGTGGGACACAGAGGAGGATCTGCGCGAAGTACCACCACCGGTGCTCGATGAACGAAAGTCCTGTGACGAGCGGGAAGAACCCGAGAGCGAGGAGGACGAAACCCACCGTTGCGAAGGCAAACCCGTTCCGTTCCCTTCGCGCCACCAGGTACAGGATGCCGACGAGGCTTAAGGTGAAGAAGAGGAACATGCCGATGTTGTTGAAGATCTGTTCAAAGACCGGTACAAGCCCGGGGTATGCGTCGATGACGGCCGGGTTACTGATGAAGTAGTCCCGGGAAAATCCCTGCCGGAGGAGGTCGAAAAACACCGCGGCATGTCCCGAGACGAAGTACCACCACCCGAGCATGGCGGCTGGAAAGACCAGAACCATCTCCAGCGTGACGGGATACGCCTTTCGCATGGTATCTCCCCGGACGAAGTCGTAGAACCTGCATGCACCCCATGTCAGGAAGAGCACCACCGCCATACATGCTGCAGTGACGGTGTGTGTCAATATGATGACAGTAAGGAAGAAGTACGTGAGATACCGCGCCCGTCCCGGGTTCGTGTAGTTCACCTTGAAGAGGAGAACAAGGACAAGGGCCATGAATATCGCCGCGAATCCATTGGGGATCGATGCAGTGCTCATACCGATCTGCTGGTTCGCGGTGATCAGCATGAGCCCGGCGAGGAACCCGATCCGCTCGTCTCCGAAGAGTGCTTTTCCAATGAGATAGGCAGCCAGCGGAAAGATGACGACCTGTGCCAGACTCGCGGAGAGCATCACCGCGAGCCTGTAGTCGAGTCCTGTCAGGAGCGAAGCCCCGGCAACCTCCAGGTGGAAGAGCGGCATGTAGGTGTACCAGTGACCCCCGGGAACGGCGTGAGTGTTCAGGATAGATGACACAAACATGTTGTGCCACCAGGGATCCGAACCCAGGATGCCGGGGAAAAGCAGGATCTGCGACCATGCGACCGATATCCCGAGGAGAACCAGCTGCGGCAGGATCCAGGCAGCCTTTCTCCGATGCGGCAGGAGGATCTCAAGAGCAACGACACCGACCATCAGCGCGGTCAGGATGAAGTAACTGATCGGTCGCTCATAGAGGTACGTGCGAAGGTAGAGTGCAATGATGCTTAGTGTGTACAGCGCCAGGAAGAGGAGAAGCAACACGGTAAAGAGACGACTGTTGCCGGTTTCCAGCCTGGTGTCACGGACATCCGGGAACACCGATCGCGCATGCTCCCTGATACCGAGCCAGAGCAGACAGGAGAAGGCGATGAGGACGCCGACGAGGATGAATACCAGGCGCCTGACGGTGAATGCGAGGACAGCAACGAGAGCGATCGAGGCGATGATGCCGAGCCAGGCGAGGATCTTATCCAGATTTTCCTGAATCTCTACTGGAGACATACTGCAATCAGTTCCTGAGTCCATCGATTACGACTGCGAACTGTTCCGTCGCCTGTTCAAAGGTGATCTCCTTTCTTACGTAATCTCTGGCGGCTTTTGCAACGGGCTCCAGGTCCGGGCGGCTGAGGACGGCAAGAACGGAGGTTGCTATTCCTTCTGGAGTATTTGATGCCAGGATAAAACCGGTCTCACCGTCCCTGATGAAATCCGGGACAGCGCCCACGGGTGTGGCGAGCACGGGTGTCCCGCATGCCATAGCCTCAAGCATGATGTTCGGGAGTCCTTCCGTGTAGGAGGGGAGCACGAGCAGCCTGAGATCGTTGAGGTGGAGAGGGAGATCTTCGTGGGGGATCCATTCCGTGAACGTAACCCGTTCTGCGAGTCCACTCTCCCTGACGAACCCCCGGATCCCCGGGAGCAGCGGGCCGCCCCCGGCGATGAGGATATGCACATCCCGTCTCCCGGCGGTGATCCAGGGAAGGGCACGGACAAAATTCCAGACACCTTTCTCCTCGGCCAGACGCCCGATGTATCCAACGGTTACAGGTCGCTCGTTGAACGGTACCTCAACCCCGAACGTCTCAAAGTCGAGCAGGTGCTCGTGAGCTATCGCGATCTTCTCCTGGTAGCGTTCAAGCCCCCAATGGTTTACGAGAGCGGGAGAGTAGAGAACGATCCTGTCGCAGAGCCTACAGGTCATTCCGGTGAGTATCCTGGCCGGAAGGATGAGGCGGTCACCGGCAGGGGCCATCATGGTAGCGGTATGGCCGGGAAGGGCCATCACTACCTTTTTCCCGAGAAATCTTGCTGCAGCCATCGGCAAGACGAGAACTTCGCCTCCGAAGAAGAAGATCCAGATATCGATCTCGTTCTGCTCCGCAATCTGATAAGCCACCCGTGCCTGCGTCATGATGTTATGGAGAACCCTTGATACCACGTTGCTTCCAGCGGTATGATCGACACCGGAGAACCGGATCCGCTCATCGTTCTCGAACACCCGGCCGGCATTCCCCGTCACCAGGGTGATCCGCTCCCGGGTAAGGCCCGATAAAATTCTGATGAGGTTGGAGAGTGGGCGTACGCCCGACCTCTTGATCGGAAACGTGAGCAGACCAACACTACCCTCTCTCATGGCGTTTCTGGCCACCTCTCTGAGATATATCAGCAGCCACCGCAGCCAGACCCCCGTGCCAGCGATGCCTCCTGATAACACCCCCATATATCGCAACATACCGCTCGGCTACTCTCCGCCAGTCGTACTCATCGGTCCTGAGCGTTGCCGCCCTGCCCATGCTCGTGCGTGCGGTATCGTCTTCAAGGAGCAAAAGGATCTTCTCCCCGAGTTCAGTCGCATCTTCGGAGCGGAAGACAAGTCCGGTCACCCCGTCCTCAACGATGTCGGGATGGGACATCTCGGATGCGATGACCGGTTTGCCAAATGCCGCGGCCTCAAAGACAGGAGAGGGTTGACAATCCCACCGTGAAGGGACGACCACCACCTTGCACTGTCGATAATAATCGTATTTCTCTTCATCCGTTACAAATCCGGGAAAGATGATGTTCGCATCAAGCCCCAGGTCACGTGCAAGCTTCCGGAGTTCCGGCTCCTGAGGGCCTCTCCCCCCGATGCATACCCGGACATCCGGGAACACCTTCACCACAGGAGGGAGGGCATTGAGCAGGACATCGGCACCCTTCAACCGGGTAAGCGCGTTGATAAAGACGATATCGACCTGCGGTCCCGGGTGGGAGGGTGTCGCAGACGACCGGAGTTTCTCGACGTCGATACCTCCGGTGACGACGTGAAGACGACCGGTCTTCGGCGTCTGGAGGAGAGTTCCGATAGATGCGGCATCCACGGCGATTTCAGGTGCGTGGGAGAGCACCCACCGCTCGTTGCGGATGAAGAAGGCGTGGAAAACGTGCGAGAGAGCTCTCTCCAGCGGACGCATATCCTCACGGTAGTAGACGATCTCCCTCTCGAATATGCCGAACGCTGTCACGAGAAAGGGGTAATCGCTTCGGAGGAGCATTCCTGCTGCGGAACAGGGGTACCGGGTAGAGAGCACGTGGACGATATCCGGACGGATGACCCTGATCGTCCTCACCATTCTCGCAAGCACCAGCGGGTGAACGTACGGGAGGGAGAGCAGGCCGTTGTTCCGCACAGTATGGCAGGTGAACCCGCCTTCCTGCCGCACGG
>JAAZID010000307.1 GCA_012510295.1 Methanomicrobiales archaeon
CGACGATGTCGGCCGGGAGATCACCCTGCCGGTCGATATCGACGCGGTCTCGCCGTCCGGTCCCCTGGCACAGATCGTACTCTACTCACTCGACCAGGATCTCTTCGTGAGTGTCTCCAGTGAGTTTACCGATGCCCAGGCAAAGTACATCGATACTCGGCTTCTGACGCTTCCGGTCACCGGTCAGTTCTACGGCTCCAAGGCCTCGACCATGAACCCGGAGTCGATAATGGAGCTGGACAAACAGCTCAACATCGATGTGGTCCTGGATATCGGTGAGGCAAAGCAGACCATGAAGGCGGATCTCGATGATATCCAGTCGAAGACCTGTGTGCCGTTCGCGTTCATCACCCAGAACAGGCTTGAGGACATTCCCGGCTCCTACGTGAAGCTCGGCGAACTCCTCTCCCGCCAGGAGCGCGGCCAGGAGCTCTCCGATTACGTCTCTGCGCTTCTTGCCGAGTTTGATACCGGCATGGCGGCGATCGGTGGCAACAAGAAATCCCTGATCTACGTGACCGCTATCGACGGCAACTCCGTATCCATGATCGGAGGAGGGTCGTACCATGCCGAGGTTATCGATTATATCGGAAACAACCTCGCAAAGCCCGCGGCGGCCGGCTCCGGGATGGGTGACGAGTACACGATGGAGGATATCCTCCAGCTGAACCCGGACTACATCATCGTGGGATACGCCGACGGGCACACCTACTACAACCAGATCATGACGGGTTCGATGTGGCAGTCACTTTCTGCGGTCAGGAACGGCAATGTCTACGAGGCACCCTCCGGCCCGTACAACTGGATGGGCGGTCCGCCGTCGATTCAACGGTTGCTCTCAATGATCTGGCTCGGCAACCTGATGTACCCGGATGTCTTCGATTACGGTATCGACGATCGCGTCAGGGAGTTCTACTCATTGTTCTTCAAGTACGACCTGACGGATGCGGATCTGGACGACCTGATGGTCTATGCAAAACCCGCCCCGGCACCTGCGTCGGCACAGGCAACCACGCCGGCACAGGCCCCGGTCCCGCTCTTCGGTGTTCTTGCAGGTCTCGCCGCGGCAGCGGTTGTTGCCGGGAGGGGGCGCAACCGGTGAAGGATGGCGGTCGACTACATCTCCCTCTGGAATGAGCAGCGCGAGGCGGCGAACCGCCAGAAGCAGATCAAAAACGACGGAGAAAGTTTCTGGGAAAACCCGGAGAACATCCGCCGGTTTGTGGACCGGTTGATGAACAGCGACCGGTCGCGCATCGAGAACCAGCTTGCGGCGATGCAGATCCCTGCCGGATCCACGGTGCTCGACATCGGGGCAGGTCCGGGGACGCTCGCCGTCCCCCTTGCTCTCGCGGGCTGCGACGTCACGGTCGTGGAGCCGGCCGCCGGGATGCGGGCCGCGCTGAAGGAGTACCGGGAGATGGCCGGCGCCCCGGAGATCCGTGAGGTTCCTTCCCGGTGGGAGGACGCGGACCCGGCAGAGGTGGGGGTGCACGATGTGGTTATCGCCTCGTTCTCCCTTGCGCTGGATGATATCGCTCATTCCCTCAAAAAGATAGACGCGGCGGCGAGGCGGTCGGTACACCTGTTCTGGTTCCTGACGCTGCCAACGTGGACACGGGCGAACCTCAGCCTCTGGCCGGAACTTCATGGAAGCGAGTTTGCTGCCGAGCCGACGGCAGACCTTCTCTGGAACTGCTTGTGCCAGCTTGGGATATACCCGGATATCACGGTCGAGCATGTGGAGAAGGGGCAACACTACCCGACCGAGGAGGAGGCCGTCGCTGACTATTGCCGGCGTCTTTACGTCCAGGACGATCGTCAACGAGAGATCGTCACGTCCTTCGTGCACGAGAGGATCGTGCGGACAGGGGCCGGCTTCACCATCCCGAAGGCTTCAAAGACGGCCCATATCCGGTGGGAGAAGTTTCCCGGTGCAGGAAAGTGATCTGATTTCATGTGGTAGTATGCGGTATAAGATTGACTACGCACGTTTGTGGGATGAACAGCATGCCCGTTCTCTTGCGCAGAAAAAAAGAATGGGCGAGGATCGCGGGAAGTTCTGGTCGAACCAGGATGTGGTCGACCGGTTTGTCCGTAACGTCATATCGGGAGATCGGTCCCGTATCGAGAGCCAGATCGCCGGTATGCAGATCCCGCCGGGCTCGTCGGTCCTCGATATCGGTGCGGGCCCCGGAACCCTTGCGGTGCCTCTTGCTCTCGCAGGTTGCC
>JAAZID010000044.1 GCA_012510295.1 Methanomicrobiales archaeon
ATTCTTGATGAATGACCATGCCAAATAATATATAACGAGAGCTGAAAGGTACATGCAATGAACGGTGGGATATGTCCGACCTGCGGACTGCCAAAGGAATTATGTATCTGTGAAGAGGTTGCAAAGGAACAGCAGAGAATCAGCGTAAAGATAAACAGGCGACGGTATGGAAAAGAGGTCACGGTCATTGAGGGACTTGACCCCTACGATATCGATCTCGAAGATCTCTCAAAGTTCCTGAAAGGGAAGCTTGCCTGTGGCGGCACGGTCAAAGACTCTTCGATCGAGCTGCAGGGCAACCATCGCGAGCGAGTGAAACGGTTGCTCGCCCAGAAAGGCTATAATATGGAACATATCAGTTGATCCTGGATAGATCACCAGGATCCTGGATAACTTTTCTCCCTGTAGGTGTGGTTATGAGGGAGCGAATGCTACCTGACACCATCCGGGATAACCGGGTAACCAAAAACTTCTGAGGTAGTATAGCGTGGGAGGGCCAATTGCAGTCACTCCCGGGAAGTGGATGATATGGTGATGCGGTGTTCGTTTACGCTCGATTCTGACATGCTTGAGCAGATCGACCAGTGTGCCAGGGATAACGCAGTTGACCGGAATGCGGCGATCCTCGAACTGATCGAGGCGGGTCTCGCCTGCCGGAAGGATGGTAGCACCCTGCCGGTGCGGCAACAGCGCTCGTTTGAGGAGCTGAACCAGCTCCGGCGGGGACTTGATGATGTCAGGGAGATCCTCACCGAACTCCGTAGTGAGGTCCGCCTGGTCCACCACACGATCGAGACCGACTGGATCAAGGGGACAGAAGGCGTTTCGTTCCAGACGAAGCACCCCTGGGAGTTCTGGCGAAAGTGATCTCTCTCATGTATCGGCCTGATACGTTGTTCTAGAAGTCATAACGCGGTACATCCGGTCTGATGCTCTCTAACTGATGACGCTCATGATGCTCCGGAACCCCTCCCCCTGCACATCGTCGCAGATGACCACTTCAGCCGCCTTCATGTCGATGCCGGGTGTGACCCGGCACCGACTACAGTAGGCACGTGCTGGAGACGGGAGCTCCCTTCCTCCGACGACGATGAGGGCAGAATGGACACAGAATCCGCACCGGTCAACGGTGACAGCCTTACTCGGGGTACACTGCACCCGGCCGCCGATGACCGGGAGGCGACGGGAGTCGCGGTCACTCATAGGCTTCGACCCGGTAGCCGGCACGGTCGAGGATCGTGGAGACCTCACTGCGCCAGGCGACGTCGTTATCGATTCCGAGTGGCGCAACCCTCTCTTCCCAGCACCGACGCAGGCCGGCATCCTCGGTGACGAGGCTCCTCCTCCCCTTTACCTTTCCTGCTTCCTGCCCATCACCATCAAATATCCGCATGCTACAACAGATGTAGGTCCGGCAGACGGAGGGGCGACTGCCGTGGATGGTGCAGACATACTTTCCGGCTTCTTCCGGGTGACCCCGCAGGAACGGACACCAGGAGGGATTAGCATCGCTCTCCGAAGTATCCCTGAAGGTATCGAGGAATCGCTCCTCGACAGTCGCGCGAAACGTGCCGCCGACGATCCTCTGCCGGCAGAGGTAGTCGCGGCTTGTGAGCCTCTTCTCGACCTCGATGAGCTCGGCGCCCGCGTGCATGCAACACTTCCCGCAGAGCGTACATTCAAACGCTTTCATCTTCTGAGACTCTCTGCGTGCCGCAGGATAAAGGTTCGTGAGTCCCTGCCCCATGGGGATCGAAAAACCCGATCGTTCTTAGCACCACCCGTCTGGTTCTGTCCCTGCGGGGTTTTTCACCGGCGGCATGGGCAGGGGGAGTAGCGGCACTCTCCTATCATAGGTTCCCCTACACGGTTATTTCTTACGCTGGAGAAGAGTCGACGCGATTGTACCACATGCTGTGGAGGTACTGTACCGGTTGAGGAGAGGATGCGATCGGTTGTTAGTCATCAGTCGTCCCCTTCCTGTCAGGGTCTTTGCCTGCCGCCCTGCCCGGTTCGATCAGGGTAACAGATCCGGCATTATACCTTCTTCCCGCTGACTGTGACGTTCTCCGGACGTAGGCCTTCATGATATCCGTCCGGGTGAGGAATCCGGAGAGCAGACCCGGATCATCTACCGGGACTACAGGTAGATGGTGAATATCATGCTCGACCATCAGGTTCAGGGCCTCATGGAGCGTACAGGCATGGTGGACGGTGAAGACCCGTGAACTCATGGCGTCCTTCACCAGGAGCTCCCCGTCCGCCCGGTTATCCCTGATATCATCGAGAGCAACGATACCCACCAGTCTTTCCTCCTTATCGATGACCGGAAATGCGGTGTGCAGGGTCGTATCGATGAGGTGGAACACATGCCTGATAGCATCACCGGGCGATACGGTGACGATCCGGTCACGGGGCACCATGGCATCATCTACGTGAATGTCCCGGAGGATCTCGATCATATACTCATCCCGGTGGGCAGGTGACCCGGACCGGTCCGGCACCTGCTCGCGAAAGAGCGTGTTGTCACCGACGAGGAGGACCGCCACCGCGACGGCGCCCATTGCCGGCACGAGCAGGGAGAAGTCGCCGGTCATCTCCGTGACCATGATCATCATGGCGATCGGTGCATGGGATATAGCGCCGAAGAAAGCGATCATCCCGACGATGATGAAGACCGGCACCGATTCGAGAGGCACGATACCAGGGAGTGCGATGTGTAGCAGGGCTCCAAGACCGCCGCCTGCCGATCCGCCTATGACCAGTCCGGGTGCGAAGACGCCCCCGCTTCCGCCGGAACCGATGGTGAGCGATGTCGTCAGGATCTTCGCAAACGGGAGGACGAGGAGCACCCCGACCGGGAGCATGTTGTAGAGTGCAAGCTGGGTAAAGCCGTATCCGGTCCCGAGACTGGCAAACCCGACGATCGCCATATCAGGTGAGAGGGTTGCAAGAGCGAGAACGAAGGTGCCGGTGAGGAATGCCCCGCTGAGCGGCCTGAAGTGGTTAGGGAGGTTGAGATG
>JAAZID010000308.1 GCA_012510295.1 Methanomicrobiales archaeon
AGTGCCCGGTCGATGAACGGCCGGTCGGCATGCGCCTTCTGCGCACCAAACGGGGGGTTCATCACAACGGTGTCGCACGTAAGTGCGGCCCAATCGATATCAGCGCTCCTGACATCGGCGACGATGAAGTCAACCTCGACCCCGAGCGTATCCGCATTTTTTTGGGCAACGTCTATCGCGGCCGGGTCGATATCCACGCCGACCACGGTCGACGCACCGAGGAGCGCCGCACCGCAGGCGAGTATCCCGGTCCCGCACCCGAGATCGCAGACCCGACGTCCTCCGATCGCCCCCTGCATGGCAGCATGGTGGAGGAGGCGGGCCGCAACCGGTGCCGGGGTCTGGTACTGCTCGAGGCGCGCAGTCGGACGGTCGAAGCCCTGCAGGCGCTCGAGCCGCATCTCAAGGTGTCGGAGGTTCATGGCGAGAGGTACTCGTCGATTGCATAATCATCCCAGGCCCGGACACCGCAGATGATCTCAAACTCCGGCGGCGTCAGCACCGGGAACGGGAACCGGACCTGGTCGTCGTAGGCGAGCCGTGGGCATGCGGTGTTTACGTAGGCACCAAACCCGAGGTCGAGCATACCGGCGGGGGAGACTTCGCGCATCGTGACGAGAAACGCACGATCAGAGAGCGAGGCGAGCCTTCGAGCAAGCGCCATCCGTTGCTGCCCGCTCTTCGTGCTGACGATGATCCCGAAACTCGCGGCATCCTGTGCCTTCGCCATAACCGCGGCGCGGCGCCGGACCAGGCGGGACGCATCCACCACCTGTGCTTCGCCGGTGAAAGGGTCGAGCGCCACCACCCGGGCCCGGGTGGCGAGCTGGATCCCGGTCGGGTGAAAGACCCCCGTCCCGACGAAGAGGATCTCGTCCGCCCCGGTCGCGCGTGCGGCGACGAAGTTACACCCGAGCACCTGCCCCGGGATCGGCGTGCGCCCATCCCCGGGAGCGATGACCGCTTCGATCCCGTGTTCCGCGAGGTACGCGGCCATCGCACCGATCAGGTGGGCGTGCTGGACCGTGGTGACGAGACCGATCCGGCGGCTCTCAAGCATCGGCAGGGCGCGGGAGAGTGCGTTCACGTCGAAGTCGATCCGGACAGGCTCGTATATGACATGGGGCCGTTCCTCCACCGGCGCATGGCCGAAGTGGACCAGTACGTCGGCATACGTGAGGGTATCGAGCGCGAGGTCGCAGGCCCCGTAGCAGGGGTCGCCGCTGACGATCACAAAAAACCCGGCATCGCGGAGCGCGGCCGCTACCCCCGGTGCCTGCCGCGCAAGTCCTGCCGGGAACTGGAGGGCGACGCGTTTTGCGCCGCATTCCTGGAGCCGGCGGATAATATCAGATACAGGTATCAACGACACGCACCCGGCCTTCGGCGACGTCGATCCGGACCAGGGTCTTATACGGCCGGCCGATATCGGCATCGCTTCGGGTAACAACAATACAGATATCGACGATCTCAGCGCCGACCTGTTCTATAGCGCTTATAAGAGCGCGGAGTGTCCCCCCGGTGCTACAGACGTCATCGATGATCACGACGCGGTCGCCCGCGCTGACACCGTTTAAGTAGAGTTCTCCCTTCGAGTAGCCGGTGGTCTGGTGTACCGCGACCTCCCCGGGCAGATTGTAGGAGCGTTTCCTGACGATGACCATCGGGATATCGGTCATCATCGATAACGCGACACCGATGTGGATCCCCATCGCCTCACAGACGACGATCGTATCGACATCTTTGAGATCAAGGGTCCGCACCATGGCACACCCGACCTCACGGAGGATAGCCGGTTCAACGAGCGGCACCCCGTCGGTTATCGGGTTGATGAAGTAGCTGTACTCCCCGCGCTGCATGACGGGGGAGGTCTCCAGTGAATGTACAAGTCGCTCAAGCATCCATATCACCCATATCTTTCAGGAACGCCTCGACGACATCGCGGGTGACGTGAGGCATGCATATGATCCGCATGTGCCCGGCACGGGTCCTTGAGACCCGCCAGCCAGCAGGCACGTGGTCGCAGGAGAACGTCGCCACGTTGACGTCCGGTGTCACCGCGCGCGGGTAGCCGAGCGTCTCCATCCCCTCGATCATCCTCCGCGTGTTCTCCATGCACCCGGCGACCACCGCCCGCATGCCGTCCATCCCCAGGTACTCGAGAACCGCGACGGCGGCCGCCACCGATGCGCCGGGTCTGGTCCCGGCGAGGGTGCACTCCTGCTTCACAGTCAGGTAGGGGGTATCGACGTTGAGCGAGGAGAAGCACCTCGGATCCCTGACGAGGAGGCAGCCGGCCGGTATGGTGCTCATCCCCATCTTGTGGGGATCGATGGATATGGAGTCGACACCGGGGAGCCGGAAATCAAACGGGGCCGGCCGGTCGAGGAACGGCACCACCATCCCCCCGAAGGCGGCGTCGACGTGGAAGAAGGTGTCGCGATCCCGGGCGATCTCGGAGAGGCGGGCTATGGGATCATTCACCCCATACTCCGTCGTCCCGACGATGCCGACGAGAGCGACCGTGCTTTTATCAACGAGGTCCTCGATCGCATCGGCATCCATCCGGAACTCTGCATCGAGCGGCACCGGCCGCATCTCAAGCCCCAGTATATCACAGGCTTTCTGAAACGAGAAATGGCTGGACTCCGGGACGACCACGTTCGGGGATTTTGTGGGTCTCAGTTTCTTTGCTATCCGGAGTGCCTGGATGTTTGACTCCGTCCCGCCGGAGGTCGCATATCCCCCCGCGAGCGGGTGATGCATCAGTGCACCGAGCCTCTGGATGAGGAGCTCCTCAAGCGCGGCCGTCCCGGGGAAGAGCCCGGGGTCGCCGAGGTTTGTCTCAAGGAAGAGCTCGTGCGCCCGTACTGCGACAGGGTGGGGCGGTGTGCACATCGAACTCAGTATATTCCGGTAGCCGAGATCCTTCTCTCGCATGAGAGAGAGGAAGGAGAAGAGTTCCTCCTCGGAGCACCCGACCTCACGCATTTCTTCTCGCCGCATCAAGGAGGATCTGCCGCTCTTTCCGGGCTACGGCTTCACGGATGCGCACAACCGCATCGATGTTTGCCGAGACGCTGGTGATGCCGTGCCCGACGAGCCACGCGACCATGTCGGGGTCGGAGCCGGCCTGGCCGCAGATCGAGCACTCGACACCGTGCTCCCGGCAGGCCTTGATCGCGTAGTCGATCAGCCAGAGCACTGCGGGGTGCTCGGGCTCGTACATATCCGCGACATGCTCGTTGTTCCGGTCGATCGCGAGTGTGTACTGGACGAGATCGTTCGTCCCGAACGAGGCGAACCTGATCCCGGCCTTGATGAAGTCCTCGATGAGGATGGCGCTGCTCGGAACCTCGATCATGACGCCGAGGATCGCGTTCTCGACATCGACCCCCCACTCCTTCATCATCGCCCGGGCCTGGATGAACTCAGCCGGGTGGTTTACAAGTGGGAACATGACCCCGAGGTTGCTGTAGCCTGCGGCCCAGAGCCGCTTGAAGGCCTCAACCTGCATCCGGAACTGCTCCGGGCTCCGGAGATCCCGGCGGATGCCGCGCCACCCGAGCATCGGGTTGTGTTCGAGCGGTTCTACCTCGCCACCCTCCATGTTCCGGAACTCGTCGGTCGGGGCATCCAGCGTCCGCACCCAGACCGACTTTCCGGGGAAGGCATCGAGCACTGTCTTGATGCCGGTGTAGAGCTCGTTTATGAACGTCTCCTCTTCACCGTGCTCGACGTACCAGCCCGGGGTCTTCGCGAGACCGAGTAT
>JAAZID010000309.1 GCA_012510295.1 Methanomicrobiales archaeon
AGGATCGATTCTTCTGCATAAACGAGTTCATCAAAAACCTCATCGCCATCGAGAAAGGCGAGATCCCACCGCCTGAAAACTTTGCGGAGTGGATCACCTACACATTCGGCCGTGGTATAGCCGAGTGTTACATGATCCCGTATAATGAGAAGATCTGGAACTACCCTGTGGACCGGATGTCGCACCACTGGGTGGAGGGACGCATCCCCCGCCCGCCGGTCGAGGATATCATCAAATCAGCAATCGGTATCGAGACCGAGGGCTACGTCCACCAGGCGGTCTTCTCCTACCCGGTGGAGGGGGGCATCGAGGCGCTGGTCCGGGGGATCGCAGAACCGGTCCTCCCCGCCATCCGGACCGGGTTCTCGGTCACATCCATCAGGGAGGAAGAGGGGGGTTTTGTGATCAGCGACGGCAGAGAGACCATCCATGCGGACCGCCTTATATCGACCATCCCGCTCCAGAACCTGCTCCCCTGCCTATCAGGTGTCCCTCCGGAGGTGCAGGCGGCCTGCGACGCCCTCCGCTACAACTCGCTCTGCTCGGTCTTCATAGGTCTTGCCGGGGAGGTTCCCGGTATATCATGGCTCTACATCCCCGACGAGGCGACGGGTCTCTTCAACCGGGTCTCGTTCCCCTCAAACTACAGCAGGGCGGTCGCCCCGCCGGGGCACTCCTCGATCCTCGCCGAGATCACCTATAACGAGGGGGATGCTGTCTCGCAGATGGCGGATGCCGATATCATCGAGCATACCGTCGCATCACTCATCACCGCCGGTCTCATCCCTTCACGGGATAGCGTCGTCTACACCAGCGCTGAGCGGGAGAGGTTCGCGTACGTCGTCTATGATCTCGAGTACCAGAAGAACATCACTATCATCCGGGAATTCTGCCGGGAGCGCGGCATCGACCTTGTCGGGCGGTTCTCGCAGTTTGAGTATCTCAATATGGACGGCTGTATCAGGAGCGCGATCGATTTTATGAAGGGATATCCATGAGGATCAACTTCTTTGTCGAGGATATGCTCTTCTTCAAGTACATCGGGTGCGCCACCCTGGCAAAGATGCTCTATAATGCGCTCATCAAGGAGAAATCCTGCTCAAAGATAGCCTGGAACGCCCATGGCCGCGACTTCGATCTCGTCCACTACCACACCTTCGGCCCCCTTGCCCTGACGAACAAGACATACAGTCACGGTGTCAAGGTGCTCACGGCTCACTCAACCCCCCGCCTCAACGCCGGCAACCTGGTCTTTTCCGAGACAGTAAACCACTTTTATCCCGAAATTTACGGGAGTTTCGACCATATCATCACCATCTCACCGCTCTGTGATAAGGAGGTTCATGAGATCGTCCCGGACGTCCCGACCACCCTCATCCCGAACGGTGTCGATAGGGAGAAATTCCGACCAGATCCGGAAAGGCGAGCGGCATTCAGGGAAAAGTACAGCATCGGGGAAGACGAGCGGGTGGTGCTCACGGTCGCCCAGCAGACGCCGCGAAAGGGCATCTATGACTTCCTCTCTCTCTCGCACAAACACCCGGAGATCAGATTTATCTGGGTCGGGGGGTTCCCGTATGGAAGATTCTCCCAGGACTACAGCGTGATCGAGGAGAAAAAAAACCAGGCAGGGAGAAATGTTCTCTTTACAGGGTTTGTCGATGATATCGCTTCCGCCTACTGCGGTGCCGATCTCTTCTTCTTCCCTTCCTACGCCGAAGGGCTCCCGATAGTCATCCTGGAGGCGCTCGCAACCGGCCTTGCGGTCGTCGCCCGGAGGATCCCCGAGTTCACCGGGAATTTCGGGGACACCGTCCTGTACTTCGATCACATTGAGGAAGCGGGCA
>JAAZID010000310.1 GCA_012510295.1 Methanomicrobiales archaeon
AGCATGTTCGTCCACGCGCTCAGGGAGGAGGTGCTGAATGTCCCGGGCGCAGATCCGCAGGAACTCGTGCGGATGGATGATGCCGCCTGCATGGAGCGGTTGAAACACTCACCCCACCCGATCACCCGCGACCTCGCCCGCCGGGTCTACGCCCGCAACCTCTACAAACGAGCACTCTATGTCGGCTCCGACCGGGTGAATGCCGCTGCCCTCCAGCAGGATCTCGGGCCGGCAAGGGAACGGGAACTGGCCACTGCCATCGCCGAGACCGCGAATATCCCGGAAGAGGAGGTTCTTGTCGATATCCCGCCGCTTCCGCGAGCCCTCTCGATGGAGGTCCGGGTCAGGAACAGCCACGCGATGGTGGATATCGAGGCGGTCTCGCCGCTCATAAGCACCCTCAACGATACCCGGCGGCAGCAGTGGCGACTCGGTGTCTATACAACACAGCCCAACCGGGAGATGGTTGAATCCGCGGCTATCGAGGTTCTCCGGGTGAAGCGGGCGACAAAACAGGATAAACTCGTAGTGACGTAACCATGGAGAAACAATTTGTCATCGGGGTCACGGGTGCGAGCGGGGTCATATACGCCCGCCGGCTGCTCGAGGTGCTCTGTGATCAGGCACGGGTGCATATCGTGATATCGGATGTCGCCCGGCAGATAGCCGGGATCGAGGGTGAAGACCTCTCGGGATTTCACGCTATCTATGCCGAGAACAGCAATCTCGCAGCCGATATCGCGAGCGGATCGTTTCGCTACGACGCTATGGCGATCGTGCCCTGTAGCATGAAGACGCTCTCGGCGGTCAGCAACGGGTTTGCCGATAACCTGATCGCCCGGGCGGCGGATGTCTGCCTCAAGGAGAAGCGGCCGCTCCTCCTCCTGGTCCGTGAGATGCCACTCTCCCGGATTCACTTAAAGAACATGCTTGCTGCCGATGAAGCGGGTGCGACCGTTATGGTCGCAAGCCCGCCCTTCTACCAGCGCCCGGAGACTATCGACGACCTCGTCGATATGGTGGTGGCCCGGGTGCTCGACCACCTGGGGGTCGAACATACCCTGGGATCTCGATGGAGTGGATGAAACGTGCGTGACTTTATAAATTCGATGCGGGAGCGGGGCAGGGTCGAGGATATCGAAGAGCCCTGCTCGACCATCTACGAGGCTCCCCGTATGGCGAGCAGGACCGATACGATCCTCTTCTTCCATGACCTCGACGGTCACCGGGCGGTGATGAACCTGCTCGGGAACCGTGGGGCGCTTGCAGCGGCGCTCGGTCTCGACGAGCGCGACCTTGTCCGGCACCTCGCGGCCGCGACCTACAGCGGCCGCGTTGTAGATGCCGGGGAGTGCGAGGGTGGCGTTCCCGCCGACCTCTCTCGTATCCCCGTCATAAAGCACTACCCCGGGGATGCAGGCCGGTACTTCACGGCAGGGGTGGTATTTTCGTGCTTTGGTGGTGTCGAGAATGCATCCATCCACCGGATGATGGTCCTCGATGACCACCGGGTGGTGGCACGCCTCGTGGAGGGGAGGCATACCCACACGCTCCTCAAGGAGGCGCTTGCCGCGGACGAGAACCTCCCGGTCGCGGTCACGGTCGGAACCCATCCGCTCGTGACATTTGCGACCTCTACCCGCGTCCCGGAGGGAAAAGAACTCGCCTACGCGGCAGAACTCCTGGGGGGGGAGGTCGCCGTCCGGAGATGTGCAAACGGTGTCCGGGTCCCGGATGCCGAGATCGTGCTTGAGGGCTACATCGGAGCGGATATGGCGAGCGAGGGGCCGTTCGTCGATATCACCGGGACATACGACCCCGTGCGGCAGCAGCCGGTGATCGAGTTTACCCGTATGTACTGCAAGGAAGACCGGATCTATCACGGGATCCTCCCCGCCGGCGATGAGCACAAACTCCTGATGGGAGCCCCGTATGAGCCGAAGATCTAC
>JAAZID010000311.1 GCA_012510295.1 Methanomicrobiales archaeon
ACCGCATCTGTGGTATACAACTCTAGAAAGAGTTCTTCGATGGTGATACAATCCCGATTGAGTACTCTAACCTCACCGATGACGGGATAGAAGTTCTGGAAAGAGGAGATCTCCACATAGATGACTTCCAGCGGATGCTCTGCGGGAAAATGATGGAGATCGCACAGGAGGTTTCCGGCGCCGTTCCCGGTCTGGATGCTGCACGGGTGGCGGCGATCGAGCAGGTGCTCGACGACCTGATCCGAAGGTACCCCCTACCCGCCCTTGAGACCTTCTACGACTGCTACCTCGCATGGGATGATGCGCTCAGGGTAGCCCTCAAAGCAGATCCAGGGCGGATCCCGGATATGGCGGCCGCCTGCTACGATGCTGTCTGTTACGTCTCCTATGCGGTGAATGCCGGCGAGGGGGAGAGTGCCGGGGTTCGGGTATACTGTGAAAAAATCGAGGATGAGTTTAACGCCGTGGTGGCCGGTCTGACCCAAAAAGAGCCCCTTACAATAACGATGACGGAGAAGGATCTCCTCGACCTGACGATGCGCCTCTCACGATCCCTGGCCCGGGAGATGCCACTTTTGGGGAGGAGACAGTCTACCGTTTCATGATAACAATGTCTTAATCAACCTGTACTTTCATGCCGTTAACCGTCGGGATCGCTGCCGATCCCGGGTCCTGGCGACCCTGAGCCGGACTATACAGGTGCTTTCGCCCGGGGATCTGTGATAGCGGTACGAGACCGCTCACCAATGCCGGCAGGGATCCGGTGGCAGCGCTGGATGCTCTCCTGTTCGCGAAGATCTGCTATAAGCGGGAGTGGAACCGGCGCCTCGCCCGCCTTGAAGATCGCGATGTGCTCGGTCTGCACCGGCGGCGGACAGATTACGCCAGGATCTACCAGGGGTTAACCGCCATCGACGACCCGGACGACATCGAGGTGATACTTGACGCTCACGATCTGGCGCTCCAGCTCTCCGGGCTTGTGCTCTGGACGGGCGATGGCGCTCACATCATGCGGAACCGGAAAGAAGTGCTTGGCCTGACCGAGCTTTGCGATGTGCGGTACCTTGGAGATATTGAGGCGGATCGTAGTTATGGGGCGTTTACACCGTGAGACCCTCGGTGATGCTCCTCGTGACATCGAAGCCGGCCACCTGCACCCTGAGGGACATGCACCGGGCTGCGTACGCCGGGGGCATTTCCCCTCAAAACGACACCCCGACCATAAGCAGGGCGAAGAGCACCAGGTCATAGACCGTATGCGTGATCGCTGAGGTCGTGGTATTCGAGTACCTCCTGATGTAGGCGAAGACCATCCCGGCGAGGAAGACCGAGATCAGGCCATCCCAGCTATATTGAAACGCATGGAGCGATGCAAAGAGGAGCGCCGGGAGGAGGATCCCGAACCGGGGCTGGAGCAGACCTCGGATGGTCACCTCCTCACCAAACCCCGCCGCTATCGATGCTACGATGATACCCGGGAGCGTGAGCGACCCTGCGAAGAGCAGGTTGACCGCCCCGGTATCGGTGACGGGCAGGCCGAAGTAGCCCACCAGCGTAGCAAGCATTGGATCGATGAAGTGAAACGCCACAACAAGCACAAACGCCGCAAAAACGGCGAAGGCGATCTCTCGCCCCGTCGGCCTGACGAGCCCGAGGCGTTCCAGGACTTCGGGAAACGTTCGCCGCATACATGCCCCGGCGATGAGGAACGATGCTATGAGCGTCCAGAAGAGGCCGTAGGCGTTTATCCTGACTGTATCGGCGAAGATATCCCCCGACTCGGTCAGGAGTTTGATGAACGGCTCCGAGAGGTAGGGCGGAACCCCCACGACCAGGAGAGGCACCGGCGGGATCAGGATCAGGGCGAGGACGGTCACGAGCGCAACCCCCTGGACGAACGAGTTCGGGTCGATCGGGAGGTAGCGGGAGAGCCAGACCCGGAACCGGCGGGAAAATCCGATGAGGCTTGCGACTGCCGCCCCGAGGGTGCCGAGGAGAAGGAGCGTCATATCTGCCGCCATATCGAGGTCAAACTCCCCGGATTCAAGCACCTCAGCGGGCAGGATCGAGAGAACCCCGAAGCCGGCCGCTACAGCCGCAATCCCGCCGATGAGGAGAATGAGCCACACTATGGTGACCCACCGGAGCGCCCCGCCTCGACCTTCCGCGATATAGGCGAGCATGGCGAGGATGACAAAGGGCGTCACATCGAGTGCGGCAGTGAGGAACGCCGCCGCCTCCCCCTCAAGGAGCCCGGAGACCACGAGCGCGAAGATGAGCCCGAAAAAGACGAGCATCAGTTCGGAGGTATGCCGGCGAACAAATTCTAGCGGCATGGTATCAGGTGTTTCACAGTTTAGAAGAGGACAGATTGCGCGAAAAACTTACCGCCACCCAAGCCTCTTGATGAGGAGATACTCAAACACCCCGATAACCCCAAGCACCCCCGCCTGGAGC
>JAAZID010000423.1 GCA_012510295.1 Methanomicrobiales archaeon
CCCATACAGGGCGCCGGCATACCCCTGCCCGGGATCATCCGGAACAACTACAACAGGCATGGAAGCCTCACCATGGATGCAGCCTTTCTCGAACAGATCCTGATCATATTCGCACTCGCCATCGGAGCACTCGCCCTCTGCCACCGGCTGAAGGTGCCGGGAATCGTGGCGTTCTTCCTCACCGGTATCATCGCCGGGCCATACGGCCTTGGCTTCATCACGAACCGGGCGGATGTGGAGATCCTCGCCGAACTCGGTATCATCTTCCTCCTCTTCACCATCGGCATGGAGCTCTCGCTCAAGAGCTTCCTTGAGATGAAGAAGGGGATGCTCACCGGCGGGGTGCTCCAGATCGGCCTGACGATAGGGGTCGTCGCCATCATAGCCTCAGCCCTCGGCCTCGCCACGCCAGAAGCGATCTTCTTCGGTATGCTCCTCGCCCACACGAGCACCACCGTCATGCTGACCGTCTTCCAGCACCGGGGGGAGGTGGATACACCGCCGGTGCGCCTCGCTCTCGGCATATCGGTCCTCCAGGACCTGAGCACCGTACCGATGATCCTCCTCGTCCCGATGCTCGGCGGTATGGGGTCGGCAGGACTCGTCCCCTCGCTCGTCAACTTCGGGATCGGCCTCGTCCTCCTCGGCATCGTCACGGTGAGCGCCCTCTGGATCGTCCCCCGCCTCCTCTACCGGATCGCAAGCCTCCGGAGCCGGGAGCTCTTCCTGATCACCGTCGTCACCCTCTGCCTCGGGACGGCGTGGCTCACATCCCGCGCCGGCCTCTCCCTCGCCCTCGGCGCCTTCCTCGCCGGCCTGATCATATCCGAGTCGGAGTACAGCAGCGCAGCCCTCTCCACGATCATCCCCTTCCGCGACATCTTCACGAGCTTCTTCTTCGTCTCGATGGGGATGCTCCTCAACACCGGCTTCTTTGCGGCACACGCGCTCCCGATCGCGGGGCTCATCATCGGCATCATCATCCTCAAGGCGGTCATCGGGGCCATCGCCGTCATACCGGCAGGGGTCTCCCTCCAGAACATGGTCCTCACCGGGCTTGCCATCGGCCAGATAGGCGAGTTCGCCTTCATCCTCTCAAGGCCCGGTATCGAGTATGGCCTGCTCAGCCCGGACCTCGAACAGGTCTTCCTCGCTGTATCGGTCGGGACGATGACGGTCGCCCCGTTCGTCATCGCATCCGCCCCGCGCGTGACATCAGCCATCCGCCGCCTCCCCCTGCCGGGCCGGCTCAGGGCGCGGGATGCCGCCCGGGCAGCAGATCCTACCGGCGCCCCGGAGGAGGGACACATCATCATCGTCGGGTTCGGACCGATGGGGCGGCACGTCGCTGATGCGGCGCGGAGTGCGGATATCCCGTATACGGCGATCGAACTCAACCCAAAGACTGTTCGGGAGGAACAGAAGAGAGGGGAGCCGATCTTCTTTGGCGATGCCATACACGAGGGGGTTCTCTCCCACGCCGGCATTGAGGGCGCCCGTGTCGTGGTCATCACCATCCCGAACGCGGATACCGCGCGCCACGTGACGGCGATCGCGCGGAAGATGAACCCTGACTGCGCGATCATCACCCGGACCAGGTACATGGAGGACTCCCTCTCCCTCTACACGGTCGGTGCGGATGAGGTGATCTGCGAGGAGTTCGAGACCGCTACCGAGATGCTCATGCGGGTTCTGATCAGGTACCCGGTGCCGAAGGATGATATCGACAGGCTCGTCGCATCGATGCGGACCGACCGCTACGATATGCTCAGGGAGGCATCAAAGCAGATCCCCTCCCTCCGCGACATCGAGGTGCACCTCGACAGCGCAGAGTTATCGATCGCCCGGGTGGAAGAGGGAGCCCCTATCGCCGGAAAAACCCTGGCGGAGGCCGGCCTCCGGCAGAACTACGGTGTGACGGTGCTTGCGATCAGGAGAGGAGCGGAGACGCTCGTCGGGCCGGATGGCGGGGCGGTGATCGAGGCCGGGGATCTCTGTATCCTCATCGATGCCGGGGACGAGGAGGTCGCCCCCCTCTTCCGCCGGCAGAGGGATGGGGAGAGTCCCCCATCCCGGAAGACCCCGCCGGAACAGGGGTGATAGCCGGCAGGTGGCTTCACCCCCCACACCGACCCGGGGCCGATCGCGGTCTGCGCTACGGCTTCCCCCCCGGGTACGTGTGGTCATGGTCGCCGGCGGGAACGCTCGTTACGACCGCCTACACCCCGGCAGGCGCCTCAACGGGGCGGGCCTGCCCGCGCTGCGGCAGTATGATCCAGAGCAGTATATAGACGACGATGCCCGGGACAAACCCCGTGATAGCGGTGATGGCGACCCAGATAACTCGTATGATATTCGGGTCGATCTCG
>JAAZID010000312.1 GCA_012510295.1 Methanomicrobiales archaeon
CCCTTCTTCCCCCCCTCGGGGAGGCCGAGGAGCTTTGGAATATCCTTGTCGATGTGGATACCTCTTGCGAGGAAGAGCGGGACGACGACCAGCATATTGATGTTTTCTGCCCGGAACGCGTCGAGCTGATCCTCGACCGATGGCGTGTTGATGCTCATAAAACCAGGTTTAACGATATATTCGTCGGCTTTTTCTGCGATGAACTCCGCTGTGGTCTCGATCAGTTCCTTGTTGTAGGGGAGCTTGCTCCCGTGTCCTACCAGTAACATTCCGATTTTGCTCATATAGTACAAGGTAATACGATACTACATTAAAATAGCTAACGATTGCTTTTAAGCCCCCGGCCCCTGATCTGGTGAGAGGATTTGATCGGGAGATCGCCTCCTGCAGCTACCGGCTCCGGGTCCACAGGGTGATCCGGGGGCTCGCTCCCGGCACGGGCGGAGCCCCTGGTGCGCGCCCGATACAAATCAATATCCACTCAAACCGCCAATGGATATAGAAGTATGATGGAAGCATATGATCGTTTTGAGCTCCTCATAAACGATCGGATCGTAAAGACGCCGGTGGCGATCGCATCCATGGCCGGTGTTGTGGATGCAGCCTACGTCCTTGAGCGAGCGGCTCATGTCGGGGTCGCCTTCATCGGCGGTTACTCTATCGACGGCCCCACCATCGATGCAAGCCGGCGGATGGCAGAAGAGGGTCGAAAAGAGTTTTTGTATGACGACCCCCTGGAAGAGCTGGGACGGCAGATCGATGCCCTGAAAGAGAGTGATGTGGTGACCGGCATCAACCTCCGCGGGAGCACCCCTGCCGCTTACGCTGATATCGCAGGTGTCTTTGAAGACCGGGTGGTCTATGAGATAGATGCCCACTGCCGGCAACCGGCGATGATCGAGGCCGGGTGCGGTGAGTTTCTCCTGCAACACCCGGCGCGACTCGTCGAGATCATCCGCGCCCTGAAAGCGGAGGGTGTGACCGTATCGGTGAAGATCCGGGCCGGGATCGCCGCCGATGACGCTGGCCTCGCCCGGACTATCTGGAAGGCGGGGGCGGATATCCTCCACGTGGACCTGATGGACTACGGGCACAGCAAGATCCGCCAGATACGGAACGCCTCCCCCCTGACGCTGATCGCAAACAACTCGATCACGACGTTTGATCGCGCGATGGATGTCTTCTCCCATGGCGCCGATCTCGTCTCACTTGCCAGGAAATCCGATCCCTGGACACTCTCCGGCCTGGATGCGGCCATCACCCGGTCGGCCGATGAGGGCGGTTGGTATAACGCCCCAAAACAGCTCTGTCGCGGCGGCGATATCAGGGCGCTCGCTTTCTGCTGTATGCCGGTGAAACCCTGCCCGCTCCTCCCGACCCTCGAGAAGGTCGGGTTATCCCGGAACGACTACCTGAAACTCAAACAGGACCTGGTGAAGGGCACTCCGCTTGAGGGCGGGAAGAATACCTGTTTTGGAAGTCTCGCCTGGTGTTGCAAGATCAGCTCGCCCTGCATGTTCAGGAATATGACACTTAACGAGACCGGTCTCTCTGCGAAGGATTACATGCGGTGCAAGCACCACCTGGCCGCGGAGATCATGAACAGGTTGTTCAATGGAGAAGAGCCCGTTGATGAGTCGCGCTGAACGGGCGCAGATGGCGATGATGCTTGAGGTCTGCGC
>JAAZID010000313.1 GCA_012510295.1 Methanomicrobiales archaeon
ATCCAGGATCCGTCTGACTGCCACTCGTTCTGTTCGAGTGTCACCGCCGCCTGGATCTCCCCGTATGCGCGGGGAGCGTAATCGGCCGGGATCTTCACGGCGATGCGGATCTCCTCGAACCGGATGGGGAGGAGGGGTCGGAGCGCCTTGACCGTCTCCTTGACCTGTTCTTCGACCGATTTGAAGGGGTCGATATTCACCCTCGCCTCTTCCATGGCAAGCTCGATCCTCTGCGGCGGGTGGGGGAAACCTGTCTGGGGGTTGATGGCGTTTCGCGATATGAACGTGATGACCTGGTTGCGCTTCTCTGCTATGCGCTGGCGGCGCTGCTCGGCGGTGAGCTGGATCTCGCCTCTCCTGATGATCCGAAGCGCCGCCGGCTCAAAATCGGTCGTCTGAAAGGCCTTCATGAGGGCCTCGTCAGGGGCCCGTTCACCGTGTGCGGCGTTTGAGAAGATGAAGTCGGCCGCAACTATCTCTTCGATATCGATCTCCTCTCCCTGCCGGATCCGCGTAGCTCCATCAGGGTCGACAAGCACCTCGAACCGCTCTCCGTGACTCTCAAGCCGCGCTACAACTGCCTGGTCCAGGGGTATCATGACTGGTATCACTCACTCTTCTTCAAACTGGTCGATGTAGGCCTTTACCTCATCTTTCTCAAGTTTCCGGAACTCCCCTTCAACGATCGGGACGACAGCGATCTCGATGGCGCCCACGTCGAGCTTGCCCTCGGTGGCTGCATGGAGGGCCTTGATGCCGAGCTGGATTGCGCCGGCGAAGTCCGTATCTTCCTGGTACTCATCCTCAAAGACCTTCCTGACGGCCGGTTGGCCCGTGCCGATACCGGTCGCCTTGTACTCGAGCAGCGTTCCGCTCGGGTCGGTCTCAAACAGGCGGGCTTCGCCGTCACTGACCCCTGCGATAAGGAGAGCGGTTCCGTACGGGCGTGCGCCGCCGAACTGGGTGTAGGTCTGCATGTGGTCGCAGAGCTTCTTTGCGAGAACCTCGACGTTTATCGGTTCATCGTAGGAGACCCGGTTGATCTGTGACTCGACCCTGGCCCGATCCACGAGAGCCCGTGCATCCCCGACAAGGCCGGAGGATGCCACGCCGATGTGCGTATCGATCTTGAAGATCTTCTCGACCGAAGCCGACTCAAGGAGCCGGGATGTCACGCGCTTATCGACGATCAGCACGACGCCTTCGCGGCACTTGAGGCCGACGGCAGTCGTGCCTCTCTTCACCGCTTCTCGCGCATACTCGACCTGGTAGAGCCTGCCATCCGGGCTGAATACAGTGATCGCCCGGTCATAACCCATCTGATATTGTGGTTGCATTACCGTTCCTCCAAATCTTCTCTTGTGAAAAACAATGACTTCTGATGCATAGTACCTTTTTTGATCAAATCAACCTTTTGACGGGGATAGCGGTATACCCTAAAAGAGTCTTCCCCGATCACTACTTCCCCGGTCTCCTCGAGAGGCCGGGCCGGTCGCATCCGGCGTTTCAGCGCGTGGATCGTCCCCGATGTGGCAACCGTCCGGAGTGCGGCCCGCCTGTCCGCTACCGTTGTGACCGTCGTAAGCGCGGTAGCGATATCCTTCTCCGTTCCTCGCCGGCACCTGACTATGGTGTACCCCTCATCGCAGAAGACCACCGCGGGTTGTGCAAGCCCGGTAGCGACGTCGCCCCAGAGGGATGTCGCGGCCTCGATGACCGCGAGGTAGAGGTCTTTTCGGTC
>JAAZID010000314.1 GCA_012510295.1 Methanomicrobiales archaeon
CTCTTCCGGCTCCCCCGGCTCCACCGGGTCCGGGTCAAATACCCTCCCTCCCCCAAAACCTACCTCGGTGAGGATCGTCTCGACCCCCCCTGATACCACGGTCACGACCACCCTCTCTGATGATGTCCATGTGCCGGTATACCTGATGCTCCCACCAACCTGCCAGACACCACTATCCGGCGGGGTAAACTCCCCCGTCTTATTGACAAGCCCGCTCCCGCTATCTATGTAGACCCGGTACTCCCCCACCCTCAGGGGGTCGCCTCCCTCGTGGGCGAGGGCGAAACTGCCGCTCTCGTTCCTCGCGACGATGCTCGCGTGCGGGATCTCGTCCGGCTGCGGGCCGGAGAGGAATATGGCCGCCACGATCGCCACAAGGAGGACGGTCACGCCGACGAGGAGGATGGCCGCGATCACCTCGGAGACGCCTTCTTCACCAGGATGCCGGCCCATGTCTCTCATTCCGCCAGGGACGCCGCGCCGTGAAGTGTCACCGTGTAGTTCGAGGAGTGTCTGGTGAGGTACACCTTGCCGTTGCCATTAGGTGGCTTGACGGTGAGCGTGACCTCCCCGCCTCCCGGAAATTCCCCGGACACAGGCGGTAAATTGACATCCCAATCATTTTTTGCCCTCTCGCGAACCTCATCAAACGCCCTCTTCCAGGCCCAGACTGTCGGTTCATCGCCTTCGATGGTTACATTCACCCAGTCAAAGGATTCGCGGGGAGATGAGGTGCCCTGCCGCATCCGGGTCTCGATCCGCACCGGTCCTGACCCGGCGATCATATCCGATCCCTTGAGATGGATCGGAGCGATGTTGAGATCTATATTGTCCCCGCTCTTCGCCACCGCAATCGATGGCCCGACCCGCACCGTCGTCCCCCCATCCTGGGAGAGGAATATCGCGCCCCCCTGGTAGATCCACTTCTGGTCCACCCAGTAACGGTTTGAAGACTGGTAGGTGAGGCTCCCGAGGGGAAGATCCTCTATGAGAATGGTAGGATCCTCATTACCGCTCTCCTGCGCAGTGACCGTCAACCACGCCCCGCCGCTCTCCACCCGGACCATCCCCCCCGATCCCGCCGGCGTGAGTATCGGAAGCGAAAAAGCCCTCCCGCCGGTCGCCGGCGCTCCCGTCCCGAGGTCGAAGGCCATCGAGAGGAGAACACCCTGCTTCTCGTTCACCCACAGCGAATCCAGAGCTATCTTATAATCCACGAACCGGTTCTTCACCTGGTTCATGTGTGCGATCTCGTTCTCCCTTCCGGCCGCCGGGACCGCGTAGACCTGGTAGAGCGAGAGCGCTACAACTATCACGCCGAGAATCAGGACAAAACCGACGACCTCCGAGAGGGCTTCATCACGCGGGCGGGGAGGCATACTCAGGGGTAATTTTCTGTGCAGGGTCTATATCTAACTATTGCTCTCTGCTACCCATACCCCGCCGGGCAATCTGAAAACCGGTCCCCCCCTGCCCCCACCATTAAACCTTTTCATCTCCGGCCACCCATATAGAACAGAATATGCCGAAGAATTCAGGTCCACCCCCGGCCGGAAAGACCCTCTCCCGGGGATGCGTCCTCTGCCATGAGGGGGCAAAGATGGTACTCTTCGTGACCGGCAGGTGCCGGCGGACCTGCTGGTACTGCCCGTTATCAAGGGAGAGGAAGGGCCGGGACGTCGTGTTTGCAAACGATAGAGAGGTCACCTCCCTCTCCGATATCATCAGGGAGGCTGAGGCCATGAGCGCTCTCGGTGCCGGCATCACCGGCGGCGAACCGCTCCTCGTCCTCGACCGGGTGGTCGAGCACTGTACCCTCCTCAAGGAGCACTTCGGCCCCGACCACCATATCCACCTCTACACCGGCCTTGCGCCGGATGAGGCCATGCTCAGGCGCCTGCAGGGGCTGGTCGATGAGATCCGGCTCCACCCGCCCCACGAGTCCTGGCCGCAGATCTTCGATACCGACTACGCGAAATCCGCCGGCCTCGCCCGCCGGATGGGCTTTTCGATCGGCATCGAGGTTCCATCGCTCCCCGGGATCGGTGCCCTCGCCGCCGCCCTGCCGCTCATCGACTTCCTGAACATAAACGAACTCGAGTGGGGCGAGACCTGCGCCGCCGCCATGCGCGAGCGCGGGCTGGAGCCCGAGGACGGATTACATAACGCCGTCCGCGGTGCACGAGAATGGGCGGAGGAACTCCCCGCTGATCCGAAGATCCACTTCTGTTCATCGGTCTTCAAGGACTCGGTCCAGCTGCGGGAACGGTTAAGACGTATCGCTGCCAATACTGCCCGTCCGTTTGAGGAGGTGACGGATGATGGGACTGTTGTCTATGGTGTCCTCGAACCCGCAGGCTCCCTCGATGGGTTCCTGGACGACCTCGATGAGGATGACTATGAAGTCCGTGAAGGACGGATCGAGATGGCGTGGTGGGTGCTCGCTGACAACGCCGACCGGGCATCGGGCAGGAAGTACGTCGTCGAGCGCTATCCAAACGGCGGCATGGTGGTGGAGGTGACGCCTCTTTAATGCTCCGATCCGCGATCGAACGCATTTATGCGCGCTACCTCCTCTGGCAGGTGAAACACATCCCCCGGCACGTCGCGGTGATCCAGGACGGGAACCGCCGGTTTGCCCGGGACCAGGGGCTCAATACGGCGGTCGGGCACAAGCTCGGGGCGGACGCCACAGAACAGGTTCTCGACTGGGCGTGTGAACTCGGCGTGCGGCACATAACGCTCTACACCTTCTCGACCGAGAACTTCCTGCGGGATGAAGATGAACTGGCATCCCTCTTCACCCTCTTCAAAGCGAAGTTCACCGCGATCATGACCGACGAGCGGGTGCACAAGAACCACATTCGGGTGCAGATGATCGGGGACCGCTCCCTCATCCCCGGCGACCTCCTCACGACGATCGAGGCGGCAGAGAAGGCGACGCACCACTACGCTGACTACTTCATCAATGTCGCGCTCGCCTACGGAGGCCGAAACGAGATCGTGCATGCCGCCCGGTCGATACTCAGTGAGGTGAAGACCGGCCTCATAGCGCCGGGAGCGATCGATCCTGGAATCGTCGAGAGCCACCTCAACCGGGGAGCACCCATCCCTCCCGTCGACCTGATCATCCGTACCGGCAACGATTACCGGACGTCGAACTTCCTCCCCTGGCTCGCGAACGGCCACGAGTCAGCGGTCTACTTCTGCGCTCCCTACTGGCCGGCGTTCCGAAAGATCGATCTCCTGCGGGCGATGCGCGTCTACGACCAGCGCATGCACCTCAAAAAGCGCATAGCCTGACGGGATATCCGCGACCGGTCACTTCCCGAAACGCCTTGCCCGGGACTGGAAATCCCTGAGCGCTCTTAGGAAGTCAACCTTCCGGAGCAGCGCCCAGTTCAGGTCGAGGAAGAAGAGCTCGGAGTAGACCGACTGCCAGATGAGGAAGTCCGTCAGGTGATCCCCGCCGGTCTTGATGACCAGGTCAGGCTCGTACTTGAACGTGAGGTATGACTCAAGCAACCCTTCATCGACTGATGCCGGGTCCACCCCGTCCTCGGCCATCCTCCTCACGCAATCGGCGATCTCCTCCCGGCCGCTCTTCCCGATCGCCACCGTCACCTCCATGCCCTCCCCGCTGACCTCTTTATTGTCCCGGTAATGCAGTGTCAGGCGCCCTATCGAGGAGATCTCCCGGATCTGCGGGAGGTAAGGCTCAAGCTTTGCGGGATCGTCGGTGCTGATATGGAACATGACGCTCCCGATCCCGAGATCATGGCACCACCGGGCGGCAGCATAGAGGTTGCCCGGTGCGTCGAGCATATCCTGCTCGGTGATCATGAAGCAGATCTGTCTCGGGAGTGTGTGGAGATCTCGTAAGAGTCTTTTTTCATAAAATCGGTAGATCACGACAGCCACCCCAGCAGATCAGAGAGTGTGAGGGTATTTACCAGATCGTCCCGGGCGCACCAGCCCCGGCGTGCCATCATGATGCCGTAGCGGATATTCGAGAACTCAGCTACCCGGTGGGCATCGGTCCCTGCTGCCAGTTTCACTCCTCTCTTTTTTGCGCGCCAGATATAAATATCCTCAAGATCCAGCCGGTGCGGCGATGCGTTGATCTCAAGTGCGGTTCCGGTCACGGCGGCATGATCGATCACCCGGTCGAGGTCGATCGCATACGGCGGTCTTCTGCCGATGAGCCGCCCGGTGGGGTGGCCGATGATATCGACATGTTCGTTCTCCATCGCGCCGAGCACCCGCCGGGTCAGGATATCCTCGTCCTGGCTGAACCCCGAGTGGACCGAAGCGATCACAACATCGAGGTCAGCGAGCACCCTATCCGGGTAACCGAGGCTGCCGTCGCTCTTGATATCCACCTC
>JAAZID010000439.1 GCA_012510295.1 Methanomicrobiales archaeon
CGGGGAGGTAATATTCTTTCTTTTGCGGGATCTGTAGTGGTGCATCGGATCGATAGCGTTCCTGGGGCTCTGATGTGGAGATGATTTTGAAGCATTTGCGTTCCTGCTCCTCCCTTGATGCCGTATGAAAAGTAATAATTCAGGCTGTGACAGAACCCTTTTTCTGATCACGCACATATAATCCCCGCCACGGGGCCTGGCTCCCCATTCTGTAGCCAGCATACAGCAAATTCACTGCACTCATGGCATGATCCAGCTCGCGGTTCTCTCTCCCATGCTGATTCTGCTATCACCAACATTTTTTCTGAAGATCTTGACACAGAATATGACACTCCTCGTGCTGATGTGAGATTCTTGACCTTCTCGATTGATGCATGCTTGCAGATAACTCCCAGATTATGGCCGATCACGTGGAGCAGACACTCCCCTTTCACTTTCTTCAATCCTCGATGACTCAGTTCTCTCCATCGTTTATTTGCCTTCATATTCCCAAACGGAGCTTCCGCTACTGTGATACGTTTCGCATATTCGGCCTTCCCTTCTGGCGTTGCCAATCTTGCTCTCATCTTGCTTATCAGTTCTTCCCTTGGGTGTCGTGATATCGTTCTGCGTGTTGCTTTCGTACAACTCAGATGCAATGGACAGTAGGAACAATTTCCCTGATAAAGTCTCAGAAATTCCCCGTTCTTATCTTTCTGAGTTCTGACAAACCTCATGGTTCTTCCGGCAGGACAGGTATACTGGTCACGTTCCGAGTCATAGAGGAACCGGGACTTCGTGAAGTACTTTGATTGCCCACAAGTATCAACAAAATGCATGTTATCCGGTATCAGACCATAAAAGCCGTTATCTTCGAGAAACTGATAATTATCGTATGTTGCAAAACCAGGATCGGCGCTGATGATTTCTGGATTTCGACCGGTATTGTGGACAACCTGCTTCATCATGGGGACAAGCTGGTGGTAATCATTTTCTTCGGTAGTGACATCGGCCGCGACAATAACATGAGCTTTGTCATCCACTGCTGCCTGGATATTATAGCCGGGAAGACGTTGCCGCCCGATCTTCATCACGTTTGCATCCTCATCGGTGAGGCAGATCCGTTTCGCACCAGAATCCTGGAGGTGGCTATACGCTTCAATAAGCCGCTCAATCTCCTTCATAATCTTGTCGTCCTGCGCGAGTTCTTCGGGAAACGAATAAGGAGAACCATCACCAAAGAGGGCATCTTCTTCTTCATCGGTCAATATCGATTTCTTGAGGAGCTTCCTGATGCGGTTTTTCAGTTGTACCTGGGTCATTGCCTTCTTTGGAGAGGCGTTCGCTTTGATCTTTGAACCGTCAAAGGCAACATGGTTCAAACCTGCAAGATCAAGATCCAGACAGATCTGGACAATCTGTTCGAATATTTCCTCCAATTCATCAAAAAAATTGCTCCGGAAGCGGCTGATAGTGCGGTAGGTTGGCTTCTGCATCGCGGAAAGATACAGGAAAGCGGTGTCGGTGTGAAGTTCGTTCTCGATCGCCCGGCTGCTGAAGATGCCCTTGAAGGTAGCATAAAAGAGAACTTTGACGAGCATTCGTGGATCATAGGCATTCTGGCCGGTAGTGGTGCAGTACTTATCGTAGAGCGCACTCAGATCCAGTTTATCTACGATTGCGCTGATAATCCGCGCATTATGGTTTGCAGGGATGAATTCATCGAGCGAGAGGGGGAGCAACAGAGTTTGATCCTGGTGATAGGGTTTGAAGCCGACATTCCGAACCATGATAACACCGTAGAAGACTCCTTTCAGGATTTCTTCCCATTATAATTGGTTTTTATCTAATATAGTACTTGTGGTGCGTTTTGTTCCAGCCTGGTATGTTGTATTTACAGGAGTAATGACTGCGGTTCGAGATCCAGATCCACCCATTTTATAAAGCACAGTTGTGTAAAAGTAAGTAATTATGAGTAACCTCGTCAATGTTCTCACCGCCGGCATCTTCGGCGGCACCGTCCTTCTGGCGTTGAAGAGTGGAATCGGGTGCGGGCTCTCAGGGCTGAAAAAGCGTGAAATACTCTGTTTCGCAGGCGTGTATGCGCTCACGGCGCTCATCATAGGAGCGGTCGTGGGCAGCGTTCCGCTCGCCATTACGGAGCAGGTTATCGGCCTCGGCCTCGTTATGCACCTCATCATCGGGCTCGCGCTCATCTATTTCGGAATCAAGACAAAGAAAAGATGGCTATCCGATCGAAAGGACATATCTCGCCGGATGTTTCTCCTGATGTCGCTTCCCTGTCCGGCATGCCTTGCAGCAACGTTCCTCGCATGCCTCTTCTTCACCGAAACTACCGGAATGAGCGGTATTGTGGCAGGCGCCGTCGCCGGGGGAGTATTCTTTGCAGGAATTGTTGGAGGGGGAGCGGGCACGAGCTGGATCACAACAAGAACCGGCACGAAAAATCCCTCCACCCTTGGCAACACCATGCTGTTCCTTGGCCTCTTCTACCTGCTCTGCCTCCTCCTCGTCCCGGCTTACCTGCAGGCACAGGATGCACCGGCATTCAACGTCGCAACGAACTCAAGCGGTATGCTCCTTGCGCTTGCCCTGATGGGAATCCTGATCCTGCTCGGGGCACTCGCCGATAGAGTTCGACATACGGTAACACACCCTGGAGGGAGATGATGGACCTTTCCGCACTGGTTATGGAGACCATGTTCACCGTCTCCGAGGCGCTGCTCTACCCCGTGATCATCCTGCTCCTCATCTTCGTTGTCTGGGCCCTGGCGGCCATCGGCCAGTTCATATCCGAGTATTCGGGAAGAACGCGCGACCCCCGACGACTCAGGAACGGGTGTCTGGAGACACGGACGCTTATCGAGACCCGATCCTGCAGTGAGGCCGCAGAAATGCTGGCGGCGTCAGGATCGAATCCACTCCTCAGATCGTTCATCGGCGATCTTGCGGTCTTCCTCGGCGATGACCGGTTCTCGATCGAATCAGAAAAGCTCCTTCAGGATTACGAACTACGCATCGCCGCTGAACTGGAACGACTCAAGATCCTGGTGCGGACAGCCCCCATGCTCGGGCTCATGGGGACGCTGATCCCCCTCGGCCCCGCACTGATGGGACTTTCGGCAGGAAACGTTGAGGCACTGGCATCGAACCTGGTTGTCGCTTTCAGCACAACGGTGCTCGGGTTGTTTGCCGGGGGCATCGCCTATGC
>JAAZID010000315.1 GCA_012510295.1 Methanomicrobiales archaeon
AGAGATCCGCAAAATGAGCGTGAGAAAGATCATATGGGCGGATACCTACGACGACGACGGGTTTCCCTACCCGCAGGGACTTATGGACCTGCACCTCGGTGTCATCGATCCGGGTCTCCGGTGTAAGACCTGTGATCAGAAGGCAGCCGATTGTCCGGGTCATTTCGGGCATATCGAGCTTGCAAAACCTGTCATCCATGTCGGTTACACCCGCCTGATCAGGAAACTCCTGCGGGTGACCTGCAGATCCTGCTCCCGGTTGCTGATGACGACCGAAGAGGTTGAGAAGATCGTCGGACCTGAAGATAGCGATCTCACCATGGATGTCGTCTCCGAAAAAGACGTCAAGAAGGAGCGGATCTGTCCCCATTGCGGCGAACAGCAGCTCAAGGTCAACTTTGAGAAACCCACAACCTTCTCGGAGGTCTTTGTGGAAGATGGGAGAAAGGTGGAGCACAAGCTGACCCCGGCAGACATCAGGGCACGCCTTGAGAGGATCCCGGATGAGGATCTGCGGCTGATGGGGGTCAACCCTGACGTCGCCCGGCCGGAGTGGACGATCCTCACGGTCCTCCCGGTCCCGCCGGTCACGATGCGCCCCTCGATCATCCTTGAGAACGGGCAGCGGTCTGAGGATGACCTGACCCACAAACTCGTGGATATTATCAGGATCAACCAGCGGTTCAAGGAGAACCAGGATGCCGGTGCTCCCCAGCTGATCATCGAGGATCTCTGGGAGCTCCTGCAGTACCATGTCACCACCTACCTCGACAACGAGGTGGCCGGGTGTCCTCCCGCCAGGCACCGGAGCGGCCGGCCCTTAAAGACGCTCTCTCAGCGGCTCAAGGGGAAGGAAGGACGGTTCCGTGGATCACTCTCCGGGAAGCGTGTGAACTTCTCTGCCCGTACGGTGATCTCACCTGACCCGAACCTCTCCATCGGCGAGGTTGGTATACCGCTTGCCATAGCAAACGAGATGACCATACCGGTCCGGGTAACCCCGTTCAACATTGAGGAGATGCGGCAGTACGTCTTAAACGGTTCTGAACGGCCTGCCGTCAAGTCTCCCTGCGGTACAAACTACGTCATCAGGCCTGACAACCGGAGGATGCGTCTTTCGGATGCAAACCTGGAGACTGTCGCGGAGATGCTTGAAGCGGGCTGGACGGTGGAACGGCAGCTAAAAGATGGGGATATCGTCCTCTTCAACCGGCAGCCCTCACTGCACCGGATGAGCATCATGGCCCACCGGATCGTCGTGATGGATGGGAAGACTTTCCGGCTGAACCCGGCGGTCTGCCCGCCCTACAACGCCGACTTCGACGGTGACGAGATGAACCTGCACATTCCGCAGACCGAGGAGGCTCGTGCGGAGGCCGAGATCCTGGTCTCGGTGCAGGCAAACATCCTCTCACCGAGAACCGGCGGTCCGATCATCGGCGGTATCCATGACCACATCTCGGGTATCTTCCTCTTAACGCACAGGCTACGCCACTTCCGGAAAGAGGAGGTGCTCTACCTCACCCAGCACCTCGACCTCGACCACCTGCCTGAACCGGATGCGACGGATGATGATGGGAACCTGCTCTGGACCAACAAACAGGTTTTTTCGCTCATCCTCCCGGGTGAGATGAACATGATCTTCCGTGCATCCTCATGCCAGAACTGCGAGACCTGCCGGCGGGAGATGTGTGAGAACGATGCGTATGTCCGGATCATCGATGGTCAGTTGATCGTCGGTACGATCGATAAAAAGGCGATCGGTGCATTCGACGGCCAGATCCTGCACCGGATCATCAGGCAGTACGGTATGAAGCGGGCTGCCCGGTTCATCGACGACGTGACCAAACTCTCGATCCGCGGCATCATGCTCCAGGGTTTCTCGTTCGGTATCGATGATGAGGACCTGACCAAGACCGAGTACGGTCAGATCGATGAGGTGCTCGGGGGCGCCATCACCGACGTCGAGCGCCGGATCAAGATCTTCAAGGAAGGGCAGCTCGAACCGATGCCGGGCCGGACGCTTGAGGAGACGCTTGAGATGCAGATCATGCAGGTTCTCGGCAAGGCCCGTGACCGCACCGGTGAGATCGCCGGCCGTCACCTCGGGATGGATAACAGCGCTGTGGTGATGGCTGTCTCCGGTGCCCGTGGTTCGATGCTGAACCTGACGCAGATGGCTGGTTGTCTCGGGCAGCAGTCGGTTCGTGGTGAGCGGATCATGCGAGGCTACGAGGACCGGACCCTCCCCCACTTCCGGCGTAACGAACTCGGCGCAAAGGCACACGGTTTCATCGCCAGCAGTTACAAAAGCGGCCTTTCCCCGACAGAGTTCTTCTTCCACGCCATAGGCGGACGCGAGGGTCTTGTGGATACTGCGGTTCGTACATCGCAGAGCGGTTACCTGCAGAGGCGGATGATCAACGCTCTGCAGGATCTCAAGGTCGAGTACGACGGGAGTGTCCGGACAACGGGGGGCCGGATCATCCAGTTCTGCTACGGTGAGGACGGGACTGATCCTGCGAGGAGCAGTTACGGCGCCCCGGTGGACGTTAAAGGCATCGTTGAGAGCGTTTTAAAGGAGGAGGTCAAATGAACGACGATCTGAGAGAGAGGATCGACGCGCTCGATCTGCCCTACCGGACCCGGGAGGATCTGAAGACGAGTCTTACAGACCGGGATATCACTGAAGAAGAGTTTGATGAGATCCTCAAGATGATCTTCTTTGAGTACGAGAAGACCCGGATCGAGCCCTGTGAGGCGGTCGGTGTCGTAGCGGCGCAGTCTATCGGCGAGCCCGGCACCCAGATGACGATGCGAACCTTCCACTACGCGGGTGTGGCCGAGATCAACGTCACCCTGGGTCTCCCCCGTCTCATCGAGATCATGGATGCCCGGCGGGAACCGAGCACGCCTACGATGGCGGTCTTCCTGCTGGAAGACTGGGCGTTCAACCGTGACCGCGCCCGGGAGGTGAGCTGGCAGATCGAGGCCGCGCCGCTCCACGAGTTCGGTGATATCACCATCGATATGGAGCACATGCAGGTCGTTGTCCAGCTCAACAAGCAGGTCTGTGATCGGCGGCGGATCGCGGTAGAGGAGATCATCGAGATAGCGCCGAGGAAGATCAAGGAGAAGCGACATTTCCGCGACTTCGAGGTGGAAGGGGATGCCAAGCGGGCATCGATCGTCTTCACCCCGAAGAATCAGGAGAGTTACCAGAACCTCTTCCAGCTCGCAGAACACGTCAGGAATGTCATCGTTCAGGGTATCGATGATATCGAGCGGGTGGTCGTCAGAAAGGAGGGTGGAGAGTATATCCTTTATACTGAAGGCTCCAACCTTAGAGGTGTCTTCGAAGTCGAGGGCGTTGATACAACCCGAACGCGGAGTAACAACATCAGCGAGATCGCTGATGTGCTCGGTATCGAGGCGGGCCGGAACGCGATCATCCAGGAAGCCTTAAGTACCCTGAACGAACAGGGTATCGGCGTTGACGTTCGTCACATCATGCTCGTCGCTGATATGATGTGCATGGATGGCGAGGTCAAGCAGATCGGTCGGCATGGTATTGCCGGCGAGAAGGAGAGCGTCCTCTCCCGGGCTGCATTCGAGGTGACAGTCAACCATCTGCTGGATGCAGCAATCGCAAACGAGGTGGACGAATTGAACGGCGTCACCGAGAACGTAATCGTGGGCCAGCCTATTCAGCTCGGCACCGGCGATGTAAGACTCATCGCGAAACGCGTAAACCTGAAAACCTAGGAGAAATCATATATGGACTTTAATGCTTCACTACGCAAAGCCGTGAAGACTGGTACCGTATTTCTGGGCCAGAACAAGACCCGGGAATGCATCGAAGAAGGCAAGGCCAAGCTTGTCGTAATGGCTAAAAACAGCCCTGAAACTGTCAAAGACCTCGTGAAAGAGTCTGACATCCCTGTCTACATCTACAATGGTTCGAGTGTCCAGCTCGGAAAAGCCTGCGGTATGCCGTACGTCGTCAGTGCGCTTGCCGTGATCGAACCCGGTGAATCCGATATCCTGAATGTTGCGAGAGTGTAGATGATGCCACAGGTTGTGCTGACTGAGGAGTGTATGCGTCTTATCTCCCAGTTTGAGAGTCTTACCGGCGCAGGCAGCCGCGATTGCATCGTTGATAACCGTAACGAACGCATCATCTTCGTGATCAATCCCGGCGATATGGGTCTTGCCATCGGCAGAGGAGGATCGAGCATCAAGAAGGCTTCCGATGCGTTAGGGAAGCGGATTGAAGTCGTGGAGTATTCTCCTGATCCGGATCAGTTCATCCGGAACTGTTTCCTCCCCGCGCATGTCACCGATATCGACTTCGTAACCGATGCGGAAGATCAACCGATCGCCCGCGTGGAGGTGCGCGATGAAGATCGGGGGCTTGCTATCGGGAAAGCAGGGAAAAATATATTCAAGGCAAAAGTTCTTGCACAGCGGCAGCATGATATCGCCGATGTCCAGCTGATGCAGAACGAGATTTCCTGAACTCCCCTCTTTTTTCGTGTGGGTAAAAGTGACCCGCCTGGTTCATTCGCTCTCTCTCCTATAGCCTCGCGTGATGTAGTGGCCGCTCAAGCGACCCTTGAGACGAGCGGCGCCCGGCTCTCCTTCCTCACCGGCATCACCTCCTCCAGGGTGGAGGGAGGAAGCGCTCGCGGGCTTTCGCGGAGGTAGGGGGCAGGCCTGCCCGATATATACACCCGACCGTGCGGTATCAGGATACGATGGCGTGCATGCACAGACGCTCCTTTGAGCGTCGCAAAAAAGTCCGGCCAGAATAACCCGGCAGGTGAACGAGAAAAAGAGTGGTTTAGCCGAAGAGGGCACCGAGACCGGCCATGCCGCTCTCTTCTTCCTCTTCTTTCTTCTCTTCTTCTTCCTCTTCTTCCACGGCTGCGGGTGCGGCGGCGGCCGGGGCGGCGGCTGCGGGTGCAGCAGCGACCGGTGC
>JAAZID010000316.1 GCA_012510295.1 Methanomicrobiales archaeon
ACCTCATCCTGTGTAGGTCCACCCTTTAGCCCCATAGAATCCTCAGTTCCAAGATAAATTTGTGTTAAATCATATAAAATGGGCCGGTGAGCGATGGTGCTTCCGGCACCCGGGGAAGCGTGCTACCCCGGAGATGTGCCCCCGGTATCTCTCCCCGGAGGGGGATACGGTATGCAACTCAGATGAGATGCATAAATGTTTTTGCGGTGACAGCAACAACATGAGTACAATGCTCAGGATTAATCGAGACAAGTGTGGATACTGCGGCACCTGCGTTGCAGTCTGCCCTGAGGATGCGCTCGAGCTGATCGATGCCTACCTCAGTCTGGAGCGGGATTGCATCGCCTGCGGCATCTGTGCACGAGCATGTCCGCTCGGAGCGCTGGAGGTCGTGCATGAAGAGTAAATACGATATGCTCGTCATCGGCGGCGGGCCCGCCGGCGCTCTTGCAGCAAAGACGGCGGCTGAGGCAGGAAACACTGTCTGCCTCATCGAGAAGCGCCCCGCAATCGGGACGCCCATCCGGTGCGCGGAGGGGATCGGCAAAGAATGTCTTTTAGAGTTCATTCAGCCTGATCCACGCTGGATATCAGCTGACATCGAGCGAGCCCGGCTCATCGCGCCAAACGGCACCTCTGTCAGTCTTGAGCAGGAGAACCCCGGGAACACGGTCGGCTACATCCTCGACCGGAAGATATTTGACCGGGAACTCGTCTGGCAGGCGGCCGAGGCCGGTGCGGACATCTTCGTCAAAACCCGGGCGACCGCGCCTATCATGGAAGGCGGGGCAGTCCGGGGCGCGAAGGTTATGGCGACCGGCTCGCCCGCCGATATCAGGGCGGATGTGGTCCTCGCTGCCGACGGCACAGAGGCGCAGTTCGCCCGGTGGGCGGGCCTCGATACAACCGTCCCCCTCCGGGAGATGATGAGCTGCGCCCAGTATCTCCTCACCGATATCGATATCGATGCAGCCTCCACGGACTTCTACCTGGGTAACGACGTCGCACCCGAGGGTTACCTCTGGGTCTTCCCGAAGGGTGAGCGGACGGCAAACGTCGGTATCGGTATATCAGGCAGGAAGAGCCGGGACGGATCACGGGCAAAGGATTACCTGGACCGGTTCATCGGAAAGAATTTCCCGGAAGGAAAGACCATCGAGGCGATCGCCGGTGGTGTCCCGGTCTGCCAGCCTCTCCCGTGCACGGTCGCTGACGGTCTCATGGTCATCGGCGATGCGGCACGGGTCGTCGACCCCCTCACCGGGGGTGGGATCGGAAGCGCCATGTACACTGGGAAGCTCGCTGCGCAGGTAGCCTCGGAGTGCATATCTGCGGGCGACTGCTCAAAAGCAGCGCTGATGCCTTACGACGCGGAGTGGCGCGCGTCCCGCATGGGTAAGTCCCTTGAGCGCAACTACAAGGTCAAGGAGTTCTTCATAGCCCTCGACGACAAAAAGCTCAATGTCCTCGCAGAATCGGTCGCGAGCGTCGGCCTCGCGGAGTTCTCGGTTTCAGCACTCGTCCGGGAACTGATCAAGCGCAACCCAAAGATGCTCTTTGAGCTCAAAGCGCTCAAAGACGCATTACGGTGATCGTTTCAACTGCCGATTGAGGGTCTTTAGCGTCTCCTCTTCAGCCTCTTTTTTTGTAAAGACTGTGATGACATCCCCCGGACGGATACGGACCGCGCCGCTCGGTATGATCAGGCCTCCTCCGGCGCGCTGTATAGCGATGAAGACGAAGTTCCGGACATCGAGTTCCCGGATCTCGTGATCGACGATCGGTGCACCTTCCTCGGCGACTATCTCAAATATGAGTCCCCCGGATATCGAGGCGACCTGCTGGAGGTTCGGGCTCCTCGCCCAGTAATAGAGCCGGCTCGCCACCAGTTCATCGGGGTTCTCGCTGATCTTCACCCCGACCTCGCTGAAGAGATCGGAGTGCTCCTTCTGGTTGACGATCGAGACGACATTTCTGACGTTGTAACGCTTCGCGATCCAGCAGGTCATAAGATTTACTGCATCATCGCTCGTGGTGGCGATCAGGGCGTCGGCCTGATCGATCCCGGCATCCTCAAGTGCCGACCTGTCGGTCGAGTTCCCCGTGACGGCGAGGACGTCGTAGTGCTCCAGGATGTCGCCTGCGCGCTCCTCGTTCTGGTCGATCACGGCCACGGAGTCGCCGGCGTCCACGGCGATCGCGGTCAGGTTACGGCCGATTCCACCAAGGCCGACGATGATGGTGTACATCCCATCTGGGGTCTACCCCTGCCATTGAAATACCTTGCGAAAAAGACAGAAGAGTGTGATCTGCGGGGTAGATGAAGCGGGGAAGGGATCGGTCCTGGGACCGATGGTGGTCGCCGCCGTCGGTTGCCGGGAGGATAGAGATCTCGCATCCCTCCCCATCCGGGATTCAAAGGCCCTCAGACCGAAACAGCGGGAGGCGATCTACGAGATACTCCTCCGTGACCTTGCGGTATCGGTCGTCACCATCGACGCCGCCGGGATCGACGAGGCGCGGAGGAGGATGAGCATGAACGATTGTGTGGCAGACCTCCACGCAAGGGCGCTCATGAACCTCAAACCCCGGTCGGCCTATGTGGATGCCTGTGATGTGAACGCAGAACGTTACGGCCGGAAGGTCGCAGACTGCCTCGACTTCCCCTGCGAGATCATATCCGAGCACCGGGCGGATGCCCGCTACCGGATAGTCGGTGCGGCAAGCATCGTTGCGAAGGTCACACGCGACCGGGCTATCCGGGATCTCGATGAAGAGTACGGGAATGTCGGGAGCGGGTATCCCTCGGATCCCGTGACGATCGAGTTTCTCAGGGGGTATATCCGGAACCACGGGAGCACGCCACCCTGCGCCCGCCGGAGCTGGAAGACGGTGGCAAACCTCAGCCAGAGAACGATCACGGATTTCCTGTAGGGGATCCGGGTTGCCTGTAGTGCGGAAGATTTTATGCTTCTTGCGCGCTAACCGTGAGTAATGAGCTGGCTTCAGGTACTTCTCCTCCTCGTTTTAGTATACGCCCTGGTAGCCATCTACATCCGCGATCGGGGGCTGTTTCCCGATCGCATCATGTTTTTTGGCCCCATCATGGCGATCAAGACCGAGAGGGTCGGTTTCTTCGACTGGTTCCAGAAGTTCCGCCGTCCGCTCCGGGTCTATGCGACGCTCGGCGTCATCATGGTCGTGATAGTCTCGGTCTTCATGACGCTCGCACTGCTCCTCGCGGTCCCTCAGCTCCTGGTTCACACCCCTGAGCCGACCGGGATCTACGATCCCCGAAACATACTCGCCATACCGGGGGTCAACCAGGCGATACCGATCACCGCGGCCGTCTTCATCGGCCTCCTGCTCACGATCGTCATCCACGAGTTCGGCCATGCTATCCTCGCCCGGGTCGAGGAGATGCGGGTGCGGAGCATGGGGCTTCTCATCGCCGTCATCCCCATTGGCGCGTTCGTCGAGCCCGACGAGGAGGATGTCGATGCAGCGAAGGGGATGCCAAAGATCCGGATGTTTGGCGCCGGCATAACGAACAACATCGTCGCCGGCCTCATCTGTTTCGGGCTGATGTTCCTCCTCATAGGGATGGCAACGCCCCTCTCAGTCCCGCTCGTCCAGGGCATCTACAAGGACTTCCCGGCGGCCGACGCAGGCCTCCCGGGCTACTCGATCATAACGGGGATAAACGGTGTCCCTGTGGCGAGCCAGGAAGAGGTCGCGGCGATCATGGACGGGACGCGGCCCGGGGAGACGGTCACCCTGACGGCCGAGAAGGACGGGGTCGAGAGAGCGTATACCCTCACACTCGCGGAGTGGCCGGAGGCACTCGATGGTGACCGGGATTCCGGGTTTATGGGGGTCTACTACTACAACGCGCCCCTGGTGAAGGAGCATATCGGGAAGATCGTAGACCTCGGCCTCCTCGCTCCGATTTACCTGACGATAGCCCCTATCGACGCTTTCATCCAGGGTAACACCCAGCAGCTCGCGATCCTGCTCACCGATACCCCCGAACAGGTGGCCTGGGAGGAACCGTTCCCTCTCTTCTGGGGCACGGTTCACCTCGCATTCTGGCTCGGGTGGTTCAACCTGCTGGTCGGTATGTTCAACGCCATACCGGTCGTGCCGCTCGACGGCGGTTACATCATGAAAGAGGGGATTGAACGGTTCTTCGAGCGGCTGGGATGGTCCCGGTACGCAAACCGGGTCGTCGCCTCGATCAGCGGTTTTGTCACGGTGATGCTGATCCTCCTCATAACGATGCCGATGATCAGCGCGGTGGTACGGTTCCTCCTGACCGTATCGTGATTCCTCCGGCCATCACACTTTTTATGCGTGTGGAAAAAAAGTGGGTTTAGCCTACTCGCAGTCGCAGGTGAGGTAGTCGTAGAGGAACGCTGCCACCACCGCACCGATGATCGGACCGATGATGTAGATCGGGAAGAGATCCCAGAGACTCTGGCCGGCGAGGAGCCAGTTACCGAGGTAGGGTCCAAACGTACGGGCAGGGTTGAGCGATGCGCCCGTCAGGTTTCCGATCGTCGTGATGATGCCGGCGACCGCAAGACCGACCGCAAAGCCGGCAAGACCCGGTGGGGCGCGTTCATCCACAGCAACGCCCATGATGACGAACATCAGGAGGAACGTTCCGATGGCCTCAATGATGATCGCCTGCAGGTAACCGATGCCGGCGAAAGGCGCCGTCGCACCGAGTCCGCCTATCGTGACGGCGTCAGGGCCGACGACCCAGGCGAAGAGCAGGCTTGCCGCTGCTGCACCGATGAGCTGGGCGACGATGTACGGGACGACGTCCCTGCCCGGGAACCGCCCGGTTGCAAAGAGCGCGATCGTCACCGCGGGGTTGATGTGACAGCCTGATATCCTCCCGAGCGTGTAGATGGCCATTGCGATCGCAATACCGAAAGCAAGCCCTATGGCGAGCCAGTCGCCGAGACCCCCGAGCGCCCCTATCCCTATGTTGAAGGGTGTCGACGTGGCGGTTCCCGAGGCCAGCATCAGCGTGACGACTGCGGCCCCGGCCCCGAAGAAGACCAGGATAAATGTTCCGATCGCCTCGGCGAGAGATCGCTTTCCAAGAGATACAGTCATAGTTTCACCAGTTAATCATACCATTCTTCCAGATCAGAGATCCGGTCAAAATGGGTTTTTGGGGTGTGCCTCACTTCTCATACAGAGCAGCGTAGCACTCGGGACAGAGGATCCGTGGAAGTGCTGTCTTTACGCGCTTGCTGGGGAACGGATAGCCGCCTTCCCAGACATCGACATCCTTCCGGATCGTGTGCTCCATGCAGAGCCCCATCCCGCAGACGATACAGATTGCCACCGCCTCGCTCTTCTTCCCCTCAAGGGCGCAATAGTAGCAGTTCATGGGTGTCTTTCCCTCCCTTCAGACCGCCTCTTTCCACTGGCAGTGCTGGTGTCGCTGGTCGACCAGGCAGGCCGTCGCACAGTTCTTGCAGGCCCGCACCGGGGCGGCCGCAGTCTCCTTCTCGAGGGCGATGATGTTTGTCATCATCGTCGCGGTCACCGGCTCGCTCGTCAGGAGGCACGGGTAGTCGGCGAGCCGCATCAGTGCGGAGAACCGGACCGTTACCCCACAGGCCGGGTAGGTGTACCACTGCGGGTTCATTAGTATCTCGTTTCTGTGGATCGGTGTGAGGTCGATCGAGTACTTGCCGGTCCGGGGAACCAGTTCCTCCTCCGATCCGTTCCGGAGCCGCTGTGCTTTGTCGAGGATCTTCCATCCACGGTAGATCATGTCCATGAAGTCACAGTTGTGGAGCTCTGCCGCCGCACCCCGGTTCGGGTAGAGCTGGACGTAGTTGTGGAACCGCTTCGTGAGCAGATCGACGACCATGGGGGCGTTCATCGCATCGAGTTCGAGTATGTACTCGGTCGCAGCCGCTGTAGAGCCTGTTGCAAGCGAGAGAACCTCCCAGTAGCTCCCGAATGACCCGAGTGCTTTTCGGAGCGAGGACTCCATCACGCCGGTGACCGCCTCGATCACTGCCATGACGACGTCATCCTTGCACATGTTGTATGTCGATTGTGCGATGTGGTGTCCAACGTCGCCGACGCAGTAGGCAGGAATGGTCAGTATGTTGCCGTAGTGGACGCCGTCATCGACGGCCGCCTTGACGCTCGCCTCCATCCGTCGCCGGTACTCGCTCATGTACTTCCGGGTATCGAATGATGTCATACCGGCATCGGCCATCAGTCCTACCTGGGCCTCGACCGGTTCGCGGTAGAGCTTCTGCATGATCGCGATCTCTTTTGCCATCGCCTCAGTGGGGGTATCCCCCGCCTCAAGGGCCTTTGCGAATGCATCGCCGAACCCATAGGAGGTGTTCATACCCCACGACTTTGCGGCGAGGATAGCTCGCTTGTGTTCGACCGGTATATCGGTCTTTGCCAGAACCTGGTTCACCAGGTTGCTCGTGCTTCCCGGGATCAGCGCGAAGTCGACGACACAGGTGGGGCCGTAGAACCCGCCGTAGTTTCTCACAGCCTCAAGGCCGAGGAGAGCCTCCGATTTTGCGATCGTCTGGACGAAGGTATCGACGCTCTTTGCAAACGCCTCATCCTGATCTTTCAGGATCTCAAGCACGACCGGCGTCTGGTAGTGTTCAACGAAGGGGTCATCTTCGGGGCGGATGGTCTTTGTGAGGCTCTTTAAGACCTCGTAGTGCGATATCACCGAATTTTTGTGAAGGTCGATGACCGCCTTACTCTGGTCGCCGACCGCTGTCATCGTCTTGACCGCATCGACATAGGGTTTTGCATCCTCGATGACAAATTTCTGGCCGCGTTTCGCTTTTAATATCTCCACGTCCGCCCGTTGGGCGGCCATGGCCTCGTTTACCATCTTCTCATAAATTTCTTTCATGTTCGATCATCCTTTGATATTGTTCCCTGCTGGAGTCCCAGGTGCTCATAAAACGATTCTTGCGGTGGTCCGGATAGGTGTTCACACCGAGTTTAACAAAGCGATCAGTGAGAGAGGTACAAAATCGACGGCGATGTTCTACGAGGTGGTCAATTGCCGCCGGGAGAGCGGTGGATAATGGCCGAGAATACCCGGGAGACTGCCGGGGGATCCCTCGCCGATGTGGTTGCTGGTTCCCGTACCTTTCATCTCACATTGGAATTCTGGTACTGGTATTACAATGGCTTACTCTGTCCTCGTACTTTATATCTCTTGCGCCGCAGGTAGCCGCCGGGCTCAGCACCACCCGGATTTTTTCCCGGGCACAGGGGTTTTATCGGGTTTGAGCGGAGATCAGGTATGGGGCGGTCGGTCACCATGGGGCCTTTGGGGGGGATAGCCCGATCAACGCAAATACACTCCACCGGGCAATGGATCGTGGCCGAGAGCAAAGATTAGCGCATATACCCGGGCTACCTCCCCCAAAGGCCCCATGGTGATCGACCGCCATACCCGATCTCCGCTCAAACCCGATAAAGCCCCTGTGCCCGGGGAAAAATCCGGGTGGTGCTGAGCCCGGCGGTCACCTGCGGCGCAAGAGATATAAAGTACGAGGACAGAGTAAGCC
>JAAZID010000045.1 GCA_012510295.1 Methanomicrobiales archaeon
GCGACTTCGTCTCCGACCGGACCGTTGCCGTCCGCTCCGACCATACCGCGGCCGCGCTCCCCCGGGAGTTCATCGATGCGCTCCGGCGCGGTGCAGACCTGGTGGTCGAGCTCGAGGTCGAGATATCGGAGGGAGCCTGACCTCCCTCACGGGTCACAGCCGAGTTTCGTGAGTTTCATCTCGGCATCGGTGAGGAGGTCTTCGCACTGTTTTACGAGGAGCGCACCGCGCTCGTACATGGCGATACTCTCCTCAAGGCTTCCATCCCCGTCCTCCAGCTTCCGGACGATCTCCCGCAGCTCTTCAAGCATCTCTTCATACGTCTTCGTCATAATCTACCCCCTCCACGATGGCCCTGCACCGGCCGTCCTTCATCCGTAGCACCACGCGATCCCCCCGGCCGAGGTCGCCGGCGCTCCTCACTATGCCCCCTTCCGACTCCACAATGCAGTAGCCCCGCTCAAGGATCGCGAGCGGATCTCTCCCTTCGAGACGTGCCCTGGCCTCGGCGAGAGCGGAGCGCTCTCTCTGAACCCGGGAGAGCGCAGCCCGCCTGAGCAGGTCTTCATGCTCGGCGAGGCGCTGCATCCGCTCGTTGATCCGGCGCGTGAGTCGCCGGGGGTGCATGCGCGCCCGGAGGTCCTCAACCTCGCGCCCGGCGGCATTGAGGCGGTGGAAAAGGAGCGCTCCCATCCGCTCCTTATGTCCGGCGAGGTCACGGAGGATCTCACGGCGGTCGGGTACAGCACGCTCCGCAGCTGCTGATGGCGTCGGTGCCCGCAGGTCAGCAGCAAAATCGCAGAGCGTGGTATCCACCTCATGCCCGACAGCGCTGATCACCGGGGTCGTGCAGGCGGCGACGGTCCGCACGACGTCCGGATGGTTGAAGGAGAAGAGATCCTCGAAACTCCCGCCGCCGCGACCGACGATGATAACATCCACGAGTCCGTCGACCCGCTGGAGCGCTTCCACGATCTCGATGTGCGCCCCATCGCCCTGGACCGCGGTCGGTGAGAGGATCACCTCCACGGCCGGATACCGCCGGGATATGATCGAGAGGATATCCTCGATCGCTGCGCCGGTCGGGGAGGTTACCACGCCGATCCGGCACGGAAATACAGGCAGGGGGCGCTTTCGCCCGGGGTCAAAGAGCCCCTCAGCCTCGAGCTCGCGCTTCCAGCGCTCGACCATCAGGTGGCGCTCGCCAGGACCCCCCTCCGGACTCATCTCTCTGACGATCAACTGGTACCTGCCGTGGGGCTCATAGACCTCCACCGAACCACGGGCGAGGACAGCCATGCCGTTCTTCGGCGCGAATCCGAGCTTTGAAGCATAGGTGCGCCACATGACGCAGTTGATCAGCGCGGAATTTCTCCCACCCTGCTCCGATAGCGAGAAGTAGTGGTGGCCGGAGGCATGGTTCTTGTAGTTGGTTACCTCCCCCCGCACATAGATCTTTTGCAGGCGCTCGTCGTCAAGGAGGTCGCAGATGAGCCCGGAGACCTCTGAGACCCCGTAAATCCGGGTTCCAAACGGGACCGGACTGCCGGAAGAACCACGCATAACAACCACAATTATTAGGTCGCCGATATATCAACTAATGTCATGACCCGAATCGCCGTCTCGACAATGTTCTTCCACGAGTACCCCTGTGACCAGATATTTGACTACGTCGCTGAGGCGGGGCTTGAGGGGATCGAGTTCTGGGTCGAGACGCCGGACTTCTGGCTCCGCGGTCTCCCCGAAGATGACCTCGCGCAGTGTATCGCCGACCACCCGGAACTCTCGCCGATCACCGTCCACGCACCGTCGCTCGACTTAAACCCCTGCTCCATCAACCCGAGGGTCGCCGGGGTATCGGTCGACTACACCGTCGAGGCGATCGAGATGGCCGGCCGGATAGGTGCCGATGTGGTGACCGTCCACCCCGGGCGACGGACGGCGAAGCGCCACCCGAGCGCTTATGACTACCGGAGGTTTGAGGAGTATATCGACCGGCTCCGGGAGGCAGCAGAACAGGCGCGGGTGAGGGTGGCGATCGAGAACCTTGAGCCCCGGGTCAATACCCTCCTCTACACCGCGAATGATGCGGTTGAGGTGCTTGAGCGGGAGCCCTGGCTCTGGTTCACGCTCGATATCGGGCATGCCATGATGATCTCCTGTGACGAGGTGCTCCGGTTCATCGACCTCTGCATCGATCGGATGGCAAACGTCCATGTCAGCGCCCTCGGCGCAAACGAACGACCCCACCACCCCATCCACGGCGATCCCTCTGCAATCCGTGTGCTTACGGAACTTGCCGACCGAGGCTACGATGGATACCTCACGCTGGAGCTTGAGGATATGGTGTTTCCAGACCTTCTTTGTTCAGAAGAGAAGATTGTGCTCTTGATGCGCGAGATGGAGGCATTAAAGACGATATTCTCCTGAAGCGCTGGTTTTATAATCCCTGCCTGCAACATAATGAATATATCCTCAACAACCGATCAAATATTAAATGAAGCCGTTCACTGCGGCGTGGAGTAAATGGTAGTCGTAGACATTGTGACCATAGAGATCATATTATTCTTCATCTGTTTGCTCCTCTCGGGCTTCTTCTCAAGTTCCGAAGTTGCCCTCATATCGATAACCCGGGCGAAAGTCCATGCACTTCTCAACCAGGGGCGAAGCGGAGCAGAAGCGCTCGATATCCTGAAACGCTCGACCGATACCGTCCTGATCACGATCCTTATCGGGAACAACGTCGTCAACGTCGCTGCGGCGTCGCTCGCGACCGCTATAGCCATCGGCATCTATGGTGACGTCGGTATCGGTATAGCGACCGGTGTCACGGTCATCCTTATGCTGATAGTCGGCGAGATCGGGCCGAAGATGTACGCCTCCCGGAACATCGAGGAGCTGGCGCTCCGCGTCGCCCGCCCCATCCTCTACCTCTCAAAGGCTCTCTACCCGGTGCTCTGGACCCTGGACCGCATCAAACGACAGTTTGCCTTCAGACCCGGGGTGACCGAACCGGTCGTCACCGAGGAGGAGATCAAGGAGTGGATCGATGTCGGCGAGGAGGAGGGGACCATCGAAGAGCAGGAACGGGAGATGCTCTACTCGGTGCTCCGTTTCGGCGACACGACGGTCCGTGAGGTGATGACGCCCCGCGTCGATGTCGTTATGCTCGAGGATACGAGCACCCTTGAGAGTGCCCTCTCTATCTTCAACGAGACCGGTTTTTCCCGGATACCGGTCTACCATGAGCAGATTGATAATATCGTCGGGCTCTTAAATATTAAGGACATCTTTGCGGCTGCGTTTCGCCAGCAGATGAGCGTGACGATTAAAAACCTGATGTATGAACCCTGCTTCGTCCCGGAGAGTAAGAAGATCGACGAACTCTTAAAAGAACTCCAGGTGATGAAACAGCATATGGCGGTCGTCCTCGATGAGTATGGATCATTTGCCGGTATCGTGACGGTCGAGGATATGCTCGAAGAACTGGTGGGCGAGATCATGGATGAGTTCGACGAGGAGGAGCCTGAGGTGCAGAAGATCGGAGAGGGCGCCTACCTGGTCGACGCACAGGCGTGGGTGGGACACCTCAACGAGGATCTCGACCTCGACCTCCCGGAGACGGACGCATACGAGACCATCGGCGGCCTCGTTATCGACCGACTGGGGCATATCCCCCGCCGTGGTGAGGCGGCTATGATCGATGAGAGTAACGTCAAACTCGTGGTGATGCAGATGCAGGGCCGGCGGATCGTCAAGGTAAAACTGATCATCACCCCCCCGGCGACACAGGAAGAGTCTGGATGAGGAGAAGAACTATGGAACCAGAGAGACCTGCTGACAGGAAAAGAGTTGCGGTGCTCGCTTCGGGGAGAGGATCCAATTTCCAGGCGGTGATCGATGCCATCGAGGCGGGAGATATCCCGGCGATCTGTGTCGGTCTCATCACCGATAACCCCGGTGCATACGCAATAGAGCGAGCCAGGACCGCCGGGATCCCGGTGATAGTCGTCGAGTATGCGCGGTTCCCATCGAAGGCCGCCTACGAAAAAGCACTCCTTGTCGCTATGCAGACCTGCCGGGCGGATCTTTTTGTCCTCGCCGGCTACATGCGGATCCTCGGGTCTGCTATCGTGCATGAGTTCTCGGGTCGGATGATGAACATCCACCCTGCCCTGCTCCCGGCGTTCGCAGGTCTGCACGCGCAGAGGCAGGCGATCGGGTACGGGGTGAAGGTCGCGGGATGCACCGTCCACCTCGTTGATGAGGGGATGGATACCGGTCCTATCGTCATCCAGCGGTGTGTGCCGGTCCTCCCGGATGATGATGAGGCAACGCTCGCCGACAGGATACTCGTTGAAGAGCACGAAGCGCTCCCGCTTGCCGTGAAACTCTTCTGTGAGGGACGTCTTGAAGTCACCGGGCGGCGGGTGCGTATCCAATGGCCCTGACAATCAATATCTTATACTCTCTTGCCTTCAACCTCAAGGCTGTATTATCTCAATAGAATGGATCGAATTATGGCAGGTATGACACGAAAATCAGGATCCCGGAGGATTGCGCGCGAGAGGATCGAGATCCTCTTTGTGCGTGCAGCGGAGTTCTACCCTGAAAATCCCCTATGGAGCAACCGCTGCGTGGAGCTGGCGAGAAAGATCGGTATGCGTCACCGAATACGGATAGACCGGCACCTGAAACGCCAGTTCTGTCGCCGGTGCAATACCTACCTGGTTCCGGGGTCGAACGCGCGGGTCAGGATCCACCGGGGATATGTGATCACCACCTGTCTTGCCTGCGGGAGCCAGTCGCGGTACCCGGTCGGGAGGCCCCGGTCGTGAAGAGAGAGTCGTTCCATGATCTCAAACCCACTGTCTGGATCGGAAAGCGGGGTATAACGAGCGTCATGGTCGATGAGATCCGGCACCAGCTCAAGAGTCGCAAGATCGTCAAGGTCCGGTGGCTCCGGAACACAGAGGTCGATCCCGGGAGTATAGCGGCATCTGCCGATGCCGATCTCCTGGAAGTCCGGGGGCGGACACTCGTCCTCGCGGAGCGGCGGAGCCGGTCGGTTGGCCGGGATTCTCGAAATATATAAAACATCACTGGACGAATATGTAAAGACTGTTAGCAATAGAGAGGTTCATCTATGACGACTGTATATGACATCCCCGCCGATATGCTTATCCGGCAGGTGGCAGAAGAACTCAAGCAAAACCCGCAGATTCAGCCCCCGGACTGGGCTGCTTTTGCGAAGACGGGGGTACACAAGGAGATGCCTCCCGAGAATGATGACTGGTGGTATGTGCGTGCGGCCTCGGTATTCCGGCGCGTCTATATGGACGGGCCGGTCGGAACCCAGAAGATGCGCACGATCTACGGCGGTAAACGAAACCGGGGCTCTGCTCCGGGGCAGTTCCGGCGGGGAAGCGGTTCGATCATCCGGAAGATTCTCCAGCAGCTCGAGGCGTCCGGATACGTATCTCACACCAGCGAGGGGCGCACGGTCACTGCGGCAGGCAGGTCGTTCCTCGACAATGTCGCACATGGTTTGAAGGCCGAAGCTGCCGGGACTGCACCGGGACTTGCGAAATACTGATTTGATGGAGGTATGACTGATGGTAGATGATGAACTCGCGGAGATCCGCCGCCGGAGGATGGAACAGATGCAGCGACAGGCGATGGATCAGCAGACTGTGGAAGAAGAGGCTTTGCGCCAGCAGCAGATCGAATCACAGATCCGTCTTGCGCTCATGGAGATTCTTGAACCGGAAGCGAGGGAGAGGCTCAATACCATCAAGTTGACCCGGCCGGAGTTTGCAAAAGCGGTTGAGCAGCAGCTGGTGATGCTGGCCCAGAGCGGGAGGGTCCGTCAACGGATCACCGACGACCAGCTCAAGAGCCTGCTTGTGCAGCTGACACCGTCGAAGAAAGAGTTCAGGATTACCCGGAGATAATGAAAGCAGGTCTTCTCTTCTCGGGAGGGAAAGATAGCGCGCTGGCGGCGATCATGCTTGCGCGCGATTACGACGTGGAGTTGAATACCTGCGTCTTTGACCCCGGTCGGGAGGTTCCGGCAGTGGAGGCCGCGGCCGCCGCCCTGAACCTCCCCCATCGTATACAGGTGCTTGGACGCGACCTCCTCGAAGAGGCTGTCGACCTGCTTATATCGTGCGGGTATCCGAATGACGCGATCAGCATGGTCCACCGGGTGGCCCTCAAAGCCCTTGCGGCTGAATACCCGGTTATCGGCGACGGCACCCGTCGGGACGATCGCGTTCCCCGGATCGAGCGATCCATGGTGCAGCACCTGGAGACGACCACCGGTTGCTCGTATGTCAGGCCACTGCTTGGCTACGGAAAACCGGAGGTGGAGCGTCTTTCCGGGAGGCTGCTTGTGGTGCGGTATGGAGAGACGGGGAGCATTGGAAACGGCGACTACGAACGGGAGATCCGGGGTGCTATCCGTGCCCGCGGTATCGATCCGGCGTCGTACTTCCCTTCCCACCACGTGCAATCACTGGTGGTCGGCAGGAAGGAGACCTGAAATATTTGCGAGAGTGAGTTATGAGCAAGTTGATGAAGGGCCGGAAGATCCGGCTGGCAAAGGCATGCGAGCAGAACCGCCGCGTGCCGGCATGGGTGATGATCAGGACGAAACGCGCGGTTGCGTCGCATCCGAAGAGACGCAACTGGCGGCGGAGTACCTTAAAGGTGTAGGGTTATGGCAGAGGCACTGAAGGAACATATCTATATTATACCTCTCCGTGAGGTGAAGCGTGCGCCCCGGTGGAAGAGGGGTAACACCGCTATCAAGGACATCCGGGCGTTTCTCGAGCGGCACATGAAGAGCGAGGACGTCAAACTGGACCAGAGCATCAACGAGAAGGTCTGGGAGAACGGCAGTGGGAAGCCCCCGCGAAAGATTCGCGTCCGCGCGATGAAGTTCGAGGACGGGCAGGTCCAGGCCGAGCTCGCTGAGGAGTGAAATGACAGGGACGATCGATCTTTTGGGTGATCCAAACATCGGCGTGTACGCCCGCGTCTTTGAGGATGTGGCGGTCGTATACCCGGGAGCGCCCCGGGAGTTCACCGAAGCCCTTGAAGAAGAGCTCGGTATCGGGATCGTCTTCACCTCCATACAGGGGAGCGCCATCATCGGTTCGCTCGTTTCAGGGAACAGCCAGGGCCTGGTCGTCAGCGGCCTTGCCACATCCGATGAGGTGGCTGCCCTTGAGGATTACCGGGACGTTCTCCTGCTTGAGGGGTCCATGAACGCGGCCGGTAACGTCATCCTCGCAAACGACTGTGTCGCCGCTGTCCACCCTGACATGGAGATCGACGTCGCTGAAGAGATCGGGTCGTTCCTCTCGGTGCCAGTAGTCAGGCTCTCGCTTGGAGGCATCAAGACCGTCGGCATGGCCGGGTACGCAACGAACCAGGGGATCCTTGTTCACCCGAGAACCACCGAAGCGGAGATCGCCGCCCTTGAGAAGGTCGTCGCCCTTCCCGTCGGCCTCGGATCGGTGAACATGGGTAGCGGTCTCGTCGGCACCGGTGTCCTTGCGAACAGCAAGGGATATATTGCAGGATCCTTTACGAGCGGGTTTGAGCTTGGACGAATAGAAGAAGTCTTTGGGTTTTTGGAGTGAGTGAGTCATGGAGAACCAGACGTTTGAAGTTGTGGGCGCGTGTATGATCAAGAACGAGTGGAAGCCCTACCGGAAGGTAGTCGCAGCCCCGAACGAAAATCAGGCAAGAGAGCGGATTTTCGCTGATATCGGGAGCAAGCACCGCCTGAAGAGAAGTTATATCACCATCGAATCAGTTAACGTAGTAGCTGGTGAATAACGTGGAACAGGTAGATCCTCGCGAGATACAGAGCCTCCAGATGTACTTGAACGAGTACGGGCAGCAGATAGAGATCATGACGCAGCAACTCGGCATGATCGAGCAGCAGCGCCTTGAATCTACCGCTGCGATCGAGTCTATCCGGGCAATTCAGGAGAATGAGGATGGGATTGCCCTCCTCCCGATCGGGGGCGGCGTATTTCTCAGGGCGAAGGTTCTCGACGCCGGCCACTTCCTGGTGAACATCGGGGCTGACGTCTCTGTGGAACAGGCGAGTGCTGATGCGGTGGAGTATCTTGAGGATCGGATAACAGAACTTGAAGCGCTGGGCAAGAAAGTTGCAGGTTCCATCGAGCAGTTGCAGGGTCAGACAACGCAGATCTCGCGGCGCCTTGAAGCTGCCTACCAGGTGGCCCGGCAGGCCCAGGCAGGTCAGAGCAGATCCTGATGTTTAGTTCTTTAAAGAAAAAACTTCAGAATATACGGACGAAATTCACCTCGAATATCGAGGAGGTTGTCGGAGCCGAGGTAGATCCACCGGAAGCGGAGGCTCTGCCGGCCCCCTCCGGGGTTGAAGATGATTTTGCAGTCGAGCGGTCTTCCCCGGCCCCACCTCCCCCCGGGGAGCGGGAGGAACCTACGTTCATCAACAAGGTAAAGGTTCTGATCCGGGACCGCGAACTCCTCCTTGAGGCGAAGGATATCGAGGAACCGCTCTTCGAACTTGAGATGGTTCTCCTCGAAAACGACGTCGCTCTCCCGGTCACCGATGAGATCATCGCCCGAATGCGTGGTGACCTCGTGGGCCGGCACAAAAAGATCGGTTCATCGGTCGACAAACTGGTTGAGTCCACCCTCCGGTCGGCGCTCTGCGGTGTTCTCGGTGACGGCCTCGACCTCCCCGCCTACATACGGGAGAGCGAACGCCCTGTGAAGATCCTCTTCACCGGCGTGAACGGGACCGGGAAGACGACGACCGTCGCAAAAGTCGGTCATTACCTCCAGGAAAACGGTTTTTCAGTCGTGATCGGCGCAGGAGATACGTTCCGCGCAGGGGCGATCGAGCAGATAGCGACTCATGCCGATCGCCTCGGGATCAAGGTGATCCAGCACCAGGCAGGCGCTGACCCCTCCGCTGTCCTCTTTGATGCCGTCCAGTATGCGAAAGCGCATGACATCGACGTTGTCCTCGCCGATACCGCCGGCCGGTTCCACAACCGGGCAAACCTCATGAACCAGCTCGAGAAGATCCGGCGGGTTATGAAGCCCGACCTCGTCGTCTACGTCGATGAGGCGGTGGCGGGGAATGACGCCGTCATCAGGGCGGACGAGTTCAACCGTGCGGTCGGCACCGACGCGGTCGTCCTGACGAAGGCAGACATGGACCCCAAGGGTGGCGCTGCCATATCGATCGCGCATACCGTTGGAAAACCGATCCTCTTTCTCGGGACCGGGCAGGGATACGATGATATCCTGCCGTTTGAGCCCCGCGTCGTGGTGGATGAACTTCTGGGAGGTGAGGCCTGATGCTCGATAACCTCGGTGCGTCGCTCAAGGATGCGGTCAAGAAACTCGCCGGCAAGACGGTGATCGACCGGGCGGCGGTCGATGAGCTGGTGCGCGACCTGCAGCGGGCGCTCCTCTCCGCCGACGTCAACGTCAAACTCGTGATGCAGCTCTCGCAGGCGATCAAACAGCGTGCCCTCGACGAGGAACCCCCGAAAGGAATGGGAGCACGAGAGCATGTCCTCAGGATCGTCTACCAGGAGCTCGTCCACCTGATGGGAACGCCGGGAGCGGTGACACTCGGTCCACAGACGATCCTGATGGCCGGGCTCCAGGGGAGCGGGAAGACCACGACGACAGCAAAGCTCGCCCGTTTCTTCCAGAGAAAGGGGCTCCGCGTCGGTGTGATCTGCGCCGATACATTCCGGCCGGGTGCGTATGATCAGCTAAAGACTCTCTGCGACCGGATCAGCGTTCCCTGCTACGGCGACCCGAAGGAGCCCGATGCTCTTACGATCGTCAGGGAGGGACTGCCCCGGTATCGTAAGCTCTACGAGGTGATCATCATCGATACCCAGGGGCGGCACGCCCTTGAGGAACACTTGATCGAGGAGATCATCAATATCAACGAGATGTCACACGCCGATCACCGATGGCTCGTGATCGATGCGGCGCTCGGGCAGCAGGCGAGCGAACAGGCCCGCCGGTTCCACGAGGCGATCGGGATCGACGGTGTCCTCATCACCAAGATGGACGGCACCGCGAAGGGCGGAGGCGCTCTCTCAGCCGTCGCCGAGACGCAGAGCGGGATCGTCTTCATCGGGAGCGGTGAGACGATCGAGGATCTCGAGCGGTTCGAACCGGACGGATTTATATCTCGCCTGCTCGGGATGGGCGACTTAAAGGCGCTTGTCGAGCGGGCGGAAGAGGCGATATCGGTCGAGGATGTCGACGTCAACGCCATGCTCAAGGGCAAGTTCACGCTCCGGGATATGTACAAGCAGCTCGAGGCGGTGAACAAGATGGGGCCCCTGAAGCAGATCATGAGCATGCTCCCCCTCGGCGGCATGGAGATCCCCGACGATGTCTATGATGTCACCAGCACCAAGATGGCGCGCTATAAGGTGATCATGGACTCGATGACATCCCCGGAGCTCGATGACCCCGGGATCATCGGGAGCTCACGGATCCACCGTATCGCCCGGGGTGCCGGGGCGGCACCCGAGGATGTCCGGGAGCTCATAAAATACTACAAGACAATGCAACGCGCCTTAAAAGGCATGCGGGGCATGGGCGGCGGCAAGTTCAACATGCAGCGCATGATGAAGAAGTTCGGCAGGACCCAGTGAGATGAAGCGGTTTGCCGTCGTGGGGCACCGTGCCGCAACGAGCGGCACGTTCAGCCTCAACGATCTCCCGGGGAGCGCCGGGAGGATGGATATCCTCTGCCGGTGCGTCAACTCCTCGTTCTTCCTCTCCCACGACCTCCGGCGCGACGTCGAGTGCTACCTCATACTCTACGGTGAGCCCGACCCGCCAAAGACCATCCTCTTCTCGGGGAGCACTCTCCGCCATCTCTCGCCCGATGAGCGGAGCAGCGCCGCCCTGATCAAGAAGGCTCTCTCGATCCCCTGCGGGGACGAGTTCCGGGAGTCGACCCCGGGGGTCTCCGTCCGTCGCGGCGGGCTCGCACGGTTCCTCTCCGAGATACCGTTTGCGGTCCTCGATGAGGCGGGGGAGGATATCAGGAGTGCATCAACGCTGCCTGATGCCTACCTCCTCTCCGACCACCAGAACTTCGCCGGGGAGGAAGAGGAGATGCTCGAAGGGCTTGAACGCTACTCGGTCGGGCCGCTCTCGCTGCACGCCGATCACACTATCACCGTCCTCTTAAACGAGATGGACCGGAGGGAATCTGGATGGAGATCATAGAAGAGGTAGAAGCGATCCTTGGATACGGCGATACCTGCAACCACTGTCTCGGTCGGTTCTTCGGCAAACGGTCGTTTGGCCTGACGAACGATGAACGGGGGAGATCGCTACGGATCGCGCACGAGATTGCGACGAACAGACCGCACGAGGAACCGGCACCTGAATCC
>JAAZID010000046.1 GCA_012510295.1 Methanomicrobiales archaeon
CACTCACTCCCGGCCGAGGGGCTTAATCACGATCGAGCACGTGGTATCGCCGGCGCAGATGCCGCCCTGATATTTTGGGGTGTAGTTCTGGTTCAGGTCCGGCACCGCGGCGTTTGAGAAGGCATGGCAGATGTTGCAGGCAGCGATGGGGTTTTCTCCCATCTCTTTTGCCCTCTCCGCTAATGTACACCTCCGGACTATCAGTTCCGCCTCATCCGGCGCGGAGCTCCTGATATCGTAGTGCCATCCTGCTCCGAGGAAGACCTTTGCAGATGCCGCAAACGCTTCTGCAACCTCACGCGCGTTTCCGAGCGGCATCCCAAAGGCGCGGGCGACGACACCCACCTCCCTGCCCATCTCCCGCCAGATATCCCGCTCAATCTCGTTATAGAGGTGATCGTCGGCACCATCCCTGATGGCCCTGCGGTAGGCAAACGGCAACGCTGAAAACTCCTGTGCGGCCAGCTTCCACCGCACATCAACCGGTATTCGCTCAAACGTATCCATCAATATATCCTCCACCCGTGGCGGTAGCCGGGTGTACCCCTGCAACATACATGAAGATTGCCCCGCACGATTGAAGCCTGCATCTCTCAGGGCACCTATAACTACTCCCGGAAGAGAAGAGGAGAGGGAAGACAGTATCACCCCTGATACCATGTGGAAAAGAGCCTTTACCCTGTTCATCCTCATCATCATGCTCCTCGGTGCCGGGTGCCTGGACGCCCTCACCCCCCCGGCGGCCGTCCCACCAGTGATCGTGCCGGTCGGGGGGGCGGGCCCCGGTTACCCAATGGTCTACACCTTCCCTTTTGAGGGTGGGGAGGAGACGATCCGGATCGATATCGATCCTGCGGTCTACGCCGGTGCAAAAGCGGCTGACCGGAGGCTCCGTCTCTACAAGGATCTCTCCAGGGAGGAATGGATCCCTATCTACTATCAGGCGTTTGCAGATGACCCTCACCAGGAACCTTTCTACGCGGACCTCATCGCGGCCCTCCACGAGATCCGGGATCGCAAGGGACTCGACGATGACCGGTACCTCGAACTGATCACCGCGTTTGTGCAGTCCATTCCGTACTGGACCGATGACTCGATAATCGAACCGAAGTTCCCCATCGCGACATTCGGCGACGGTGCCGGAGACTGCGACGACAAAAGCCTCCTCCTCGCCGCGCTCCTCGCCCGGGAAGACTACAAGGTTGCGCTCTTTTACTTCGGAGACGAGACCCACATGGCCGTGGGGGTGGGGAGTGCCGGCTGCCACTACAAAAACACCACATACGCCTACATCGAGGCCACGAACACAAGTTACGTCGGCATCCCACCCCTGGCGCTCTCGCACGGGACGCCCCTCGCCTCCGACCCCCTGGTGATCCCCATCGGTGGTGGTTCCCGGTACTACACCGCGTGCGATCAGATCCGTGTGATAGACCATGCTCTCTCTGCATCCCGCGCCCGGGCTGAGGCGCTCATGCCGGTGCTTGATGTGCGCGCAAGGGAGCTTGAGGCCAAAAAAGAGCGTATCGATTCACTCGGAGCACGGATGGCCACCCTCTCCCGGACGGGGGAGATAAGCGATTACAACCGTCTTGTCCCCGAATACAACCAGGAAGCCCGGGATTATAACGACATGCTAGAGACCTACAACGCCCTGCTCAAGGAGTCGCGGACCGCTGTTGACATCTACAACTATCTCATCACCCACGCCCATGATCGACCCGGGTCGTACCTCCGCGCCCGGGCGGATCCGGGAGGGTGACGGGTGGATAACCTGCCAACCGCGCAGAAGCGGGATCGATCAACCCGGGCCGTACTCCCACCTCACTGGGGGATACGATACTCTGGTTTCCTGGTGCTGATATACGCCACTTTTCGCATCTGGTTCCGCCGTACAATGGTCGGATGGCGGGCGGCCCGCTCAACCAGACTGGCAAACGTGCAGAATGCAGTTCCTTCCATATATCTAACAGGGCGTGGCCGCTATTTAACCCGGTCGAGTGCGGGGTGAAAGTGAACGATCTAAATTTTTGGGCTACTTTCAGCCCTTTATTCTCTATAGTGTCTCAATTTAAACCTGGTTAGGTGAGGCGGGAGATCTGGTATATTCGCTCCCTGCCGGGAGAGGGGGTGTTATGGTACAAGCGTTAATGTATCCTCCGGCACATACATAACGGGGAGCCGTATGCTGGATATCAGTGATTTACACGTGAGCGTGGATGGCACCGAGGTGCTCCACGATATCAACCTCCATATCGGGCAGGGGGAGACTCATGTCCTGATGGGTCCGAACGGATCGGGAAAGAGTACGCTGCTCAAGGCTATAATGGGATTTGGCAGCTACACGATCACATCCGGGTCTATTATCTTTAAGGGGGAGGATATCACCCACATGCCGATCCATGAGCGTGCACACCTCGGGATGGGCATGATGTTTCAGCACCCGCCTGCAATATCCGGGTTGAAACTCGGGAAACTGCTCACCGCCACATCTCACATGGATGAGGGTGTGATAGAGGCGCTTGCGCAGTCGGTCAACATGGAACAGTTCCTTGCCCGGGACATCAACGTAGGATTCTCCGGCGGCGAGATGAAGCGGAGCGAAGTCCTGCAACTGAAGGTCCAGCAGCCCGATTACCTCATGCTGGATGAACCTGAGAGCGGCGTCGACCTTGAGAACATGAACCTGATGGGAAAGGAGATCGCGGCCCTGCTTGAGAAAGATATCCATATCATCAACCGGCGCCGGAGCGGCCTGATCATCACCCACACCGGCTACATCCTTGACTACCTCGAGGCCGACCAGGGCCATGTCATGATAAGCGGCCGGATCCGGTGTCATGGAAACGCCCGCGAGATCCTGCGCGTGGTCAAGGAAAAAGGATACGGAGAGTGCCTGCGTTGCAAACCGAGATAACTGACATGGAACATCTTTCTCAGGAAGACCAGGAGCGTCTCGCCCAGACCGGTCTTGAAGTTGGGATGCAGAACCGTTGCGGAAGTTTTTTCCAGATCGACCAGGATGTGGTGCAGACTACCTGCGGGGCCGAGGGGATCGAGATGCTCCCCATCAAGATCGCCCTTGAGAAGTACGACTGGATGCGCGACTACTACTGGAACGCGGTCCCGGCAGATGCAGACAAATACACAAAGTACGTAGCAAAGCAGGAGACCCCGCAGGGCCTCGTCGTCATCGCTCACCCCGGTGTGAAGGTCGCGATGCCGCTTCAGGCCTGCCTCTTCCTCCGCGAGGAGGCGGTGCAGCACGTCCACAACATATTCATCGCACGCGAGGACTCCGAGATCCACATCATATCCGGATGTGCCAGTTCCTGGCAGAAGGAGCGTGGTGCACACATCGGCGTGACCGAGATCTACGTCGGCAAAGGCGCCAGGGTCACATCCACGATGATTCACAACTGGGGCGAGGGGATCAGCGTCTTCCCACGGAGCGCCACCATCGTCGAGGAGGAGGGAACGTTCCTCTCAAACTACGTCTGTATGCAACCGGTCAACCGGGTCGTCATGTACCCGACAGCGCGCCTCGTCGGGAAGAACGCCGTAGCCCGGTTCTCGAGTATCGTCGTCGCAACGCCGGGATCATTCCTTGATCTCGGTTCCCGCACCATCCTCGCCGCTGAACAGACGAGCACCGAACTCATCTCCCGGGCGATCACGACCGGCGGCACCGTTATATCCCGGGGGCACATCCTCGGTGAGAAGGAGAACACCCGGGGACATATCGAGTGCAAGGGCCTGATCTTAAAAGACGGCACAATCCATGCTATCCCCGAGATCGAGGGAACCCTGACCGGTACCGAGCTCTCCCACGAGGCTGCGGTCGGAAAGATCGCCCGCCACGAGATCGAGTACCTCATGGCACGGGGTCTCTCGGAGGACGAAGCCACAGCAACCATCATACGTGGGTTCCTGGACGTCAAGATCAGCGGCCTCCCTGAAGTCCTGCAGAGACAGATCGACGACGCAATCGATAAAGCAGAATCCGGGTTCTGATACCAGATGATATGACGGAGACCGACCGCTTCACGAAAGAGCGCGAGAGGATGGTGGAGTTCCAGATCCGGACCCGGGGGATCAGGGGCGAGCGGGTGCTTGCCGCGATGCGAAAAGTTCCGCGCCACCTCTTCGTGCCGGAGGGCCTTGAGCAATCCTCTTATGAGGACCGGCCGCTCCCCATCGGGGAGGAGCAGACCATATCACAGCCCTACATCGTCGCCGTCATGACCGAGAATCTTGAACTCCGCCCTGAGAGCCGGGTGCTCGAGATCGGGGCCGGCAGCGGCTACCAGGCAGCCCTTCTCGCTGAACTCGCCGGATCAGTCACGTCTGTTGAGCGTATCGAAAGCCTCGCCGACCGGGCACGGGAGAACCTCGCCCGGGCGGGGATCACCAGCGTCCGGATAGTCATCGGCGACGGCACGGAGGGCTACCCGCCGGGGGCACCTTATGATGCCATCATCATCACAGCGGCATCGCCCGCCGTCCCGCAACCGCTGATCGACCAGCTCGCGGAAGGCGGGCGCCTGGTCGCCCCCATCGGCCCGAGGGACTGCCAGGATCTCGTCAAACTCGTTAAACGCGAGGGACGGGTGGCGACTACCTCGCTCGGCGGTGTCTGTTTTGTGCCGTTGATCGGAGTGTTCGGGTGGAGCGGAGAAGGTCTATGAAGATCTACGACGTCACCCGCGACCTCTCCGGAGATGCTATAATCTACCCTGGCGACATCAGGCCCCGGTTCCACGGGATCGATACCGGGCAGTACCGCGTGACCGAGATGACCCTCGGGAGCCACACCGGGACGCACATCGATGCCCCGTCACACTACATCGAGGGGGGGCAGACGGTCGACCGGATACCACTCG
>JAAZID010000317.1 GCA_012510295.1 Methanomicrobiales archaeon
ATCATTCCGGTGCCGGGCGATGCACCCCCCTTCCCGGCCGGGAGTGGAGCGGATGCTGATCTCAGGCTCGCGCGCCCGGCGGCTCTCCGGAACCGGGAGGCGCGACAATGAGCGATGACCCCCTCCTCCTCTTTGAGGAGGTCAGCAAGATCTATCCCCTCCCGGCGGGTGACGTCGTGGCGCTCGACCGCGTCTCCCTCACCATCGAGCCGGGGGAGTTCATCGCCGTGATGGGCCCCTCGGGGTCGGGGAAGTCGACGCTCCTGAACATGATGGGTTGCCTCGACGTCCCGACCGCCGGGAAGATCTACCTCTCGGGCCGGGAGATCTCGAGCATGAGCGACGACGACCTCACAGGGATCCGGCGGGATCGCATCGGGTTTGTCTTTCAGCGGTTCAACCTCATCCCGCTCCTCTCCGCGGTCGAGAACGTCGAGTTCCCCATCCTCCTCACCACCGGGCGGGCGGAGAGCCGGCGGCGGGCCGGGGAAGTCCTCGCAGCGGTGGGGATCGGGGCGCCACTCTTCTCCCACAAACCGGGTGAGCTCTCGGGGGGCGAGCAGCAACGCGTGGCAATCGCCCGGGCGCTCGTGAACGATCCCGATCTCCTCCTCTGCGATGAGCCGACCGGAAACCTGGACTCAAAGACCGGGACCGTGATCATGGAACTCCTCGCGGCGGAGAACCGGAGGGGTAAGACGGTCATCGTCGTCACCCACGATCCTGATGTCGCCGCATACGCCCGCCGCACGATCCAGCTCGTGGATGGAAGGATCGTATGATACTCTTCTCGTTTGCGGTCCGGAACCTCCAACGGCACTGGATACGCTCGGCGCTCTCGATCATAGGGGTGATAATCGGCGTCGTCGCGATCGCGTCCCTCGGCATCATGGGTAACAGCATCAACCTCCTCGTAGCAAACGTCATCACCGACGTCGGGGATACCGTCGTGATCACACCGCACACCGCGTTCGTGGGAACCTTCGCCGGAGACCCGCGGACGGCTATGGACGCCGCCATCCCCGGCCATGATGTCGCGGAGATCCGGCGGGCGGCAAACCCGCACCGGACGATCCCGGTGCTCCAGGGAGCGGATGAGGTGGAGTTTGGCCGCGGCAGGAGCGGGTATGCCCGGATAATCGGGCTTGCACCGGAGGATATACCCGTCCTGCTCAACCTCGCGGAGGGGCAGTACCCGCGACAGAACCAGCCCGGGGCACTCGTCGGGATACACCTGGCCCGGGAGTACGGTATAGCCCTGGGCACGAGGCTTGGAATCGGGAACGAGAGCATTCGGGTCGCCGGCGTGCTCGCGGAACGCGGGCTCGCCTTCGATATCAACCCCGATTATGCGATCGTCGTCCCGGATGCCTGGTACGAGCGTCATTTCGGAGTCAGCGACGTCTATCCCATGGTCATCGTCCGGGTCGGCGACATCGATGAGATCGATACCGTGAAGGGGGCGATCGAGAGCCGGATCAACCGGAGGAAGGAGGTTGTGGATGTGGCCGACTCACGCGAGATGCTCGGCCAGTATAAGGAGATCTACCGACAGATCACGACGTTTCTCCTCGGCACCGGGGGGATATCCCTCATCATTGCCGCAGTCAACATCCTCAACGTCATGTACATATCGGTGACCGAGCGCACCCGTGAGATCGGTATCATGCGGAGCATCGGCGCCCGGAAAAGGGAGATCCTCCGGATGTTCCTCTACGAAGCGATGATCCTCGGGCTCATCGGGGCCATCATCGGTGGCGCCGTGAGCGCTGCTTCCGGCTACCTGATCAGCGTCGTCACGCTCGATCTCGTCACGACCGGGACGTCTTTCGGTGAGGGGGTCACGGCCTTCGACGTGAGCGCCGTCGGATACATCATCTTCGGGATGGCGTTTGGTGTCGCGACGAGTATCGCTGCCGGGTTCTATCCGGCATGGAGAGCCTCGCAGATGGATCCGATCGATGCGATACAGAAGAGATAGCGGGGCGTGATAGGACATGATCTTCCTCGACCTTGCTGTGCGAAACCTCCAGCGACACAAGGTCCGTTCGGTTCTCGCGGCGGTCGGCATCATCATAGGCGTCGTCGCGATCGCTTCCCTCGGCATCATGGGCGCCAGTTTCTCGGCCCTCGTGGGCGGTATGATCTCCGATGTGAGCGACACCATTCTCGTCACCCCGCACCTCGCGGCATCGAGCGGAAACCCCTTCGACCCCCGCGATACCCTCACCGCCCGCATATCCAGGAGAGATCTGAGGTCGATAGAGAAGGCCGCGGGAGGGCACCGCGTCATCCCCATGATCCTCACATCAGACCGGTTGCAGGTCAGGGATAGGGGAGGTTCTGTGATGATGTATGCCATACCGGCATCCGGGATACCTGTCCTTCTGGATATGGAGGCCGGGGTCTACCCGCCGGGGAGGTCTTCGGGCGTGATAGCGGGCTCGCTCCTCGCAGGCGATCTCGACCTCCGCCCCGGGAGCCGTGTCGAAGTCGGGGGCGAAGATGTCAGGGTCGTGGGGATAGCGGCGGAGCGGGGGATGGCTATCGATATCAACCCTGACTACGCCCTCATCGTCACAGAAGACTGGTACACGAAGCGGCACGGTACTCAGGAGTATAGCCAGGTCGTCGTGAAGGTCGGCGATCTCTCCGGGATCGAGGGGGTGAAGACCGCAATCGGCCAGCAGGTCAACCGGCGAAAGGTGGTTGTAGATATACTGGACTCGCGCGAGATCCTGGATCTCTACTACACGACCCTCGATGCCACAAACATCCTCCTCCTCGGCATAGGCGTGATCTCCCTCTTTGTCGCCAGCGTGAGCATCTTGAACGTCATGATCATATCGGTCACAGAGAGGACAGGGGAGATCGGGTTGATGCGGAGCATCGGCGCCCGGAGGAGCGAGGTGCTCCGGATGTTTCTCTACGAGAGCCTGATCCTCGGGGTTATTGGAAGCATCATAGGCGGCATCGTCAGCGCGTCGATCGGCTACTACGTCAGTGCAACGGTGGCGGGATTCTTCACCGATTTCGCCATGCCGGGAGATGCAGGCATTCCTGCCTCCGTGGTGGCCGGCTACGTTGTCTTTGCTATGGTGTTCGGGGTGGGGACGAGCATCATCGCCGGGTTCTACCCGGCATGGAGGGCGGCGCGGCTAAACCCCATCGAGGCTCTCCGCTACGAGTGAACAGGTCATCCATG
>JAAZID010000004.1 GCA_012510295.1 Methanomicrobiales archaeon
ATCCCGATGATGCCTCGCACATCGTCTCGATCGCGGCCCGGATATCCGGCATTCCGAGGGAGTAGGATGCTAAAACGATGTCGTAGGGGCCATTGAGGTCTACCGCCGGATCGATCTCTTCCCAGCGTTTCTGCACGATTCGGAGGTTTGATACTCCTTCCTCGGTGGCGTACTCCTCCATCACCTCCGTCATACCCGCCGCAGGTTCGACGGCGGTCACGCGGGCAACGCGTCTGGCAATGGGGACGGCGAGTGTTCCGGGTCCGGCGCCGATATCCAGCACGCTCGAGTCGGCTCTGAGGGGGAGGTTCTCGATCACATGGTGGATCCGCTCGGGGTTCTCCTGTGACTGTGTGAGAAACGCATGAGCCTTCTCTCGCAAAGTCCATACCGAAGCGCATCCGCCCCCTCCTCGATTTCTTGTATTTTTCTCGTAAAGATCCTTCCAGATGCCGTTCCAGTCAATGTCTGTGTAACTCATTGTTTATTCTCCGTTTCACGTCCCTGCATCCACCTCGCCGCATGCCCCGACAAACAGGGCATCATGGAGGGGGCGGCTGCTCTCCTGCTTCCCGTTTCGTTCTGCCACGCACCGGGGCATCACCATCTGAACACCGTCGAGCATCCGGACTGAGCAGACGTCCTGGTAGATCTCACCAAGCACCGCCTCGGATATCACGTCCTCCGGGGGACCTTCAGCCACGACGGTGCCGTCCCCCACGACCACAACCCGGTCACAGAACCATGCTACATGGTTCGGGTCATGACTGCAGGCGAGGATCGTCTTCCCTTCTCCAGCAACATCACGCATGATCTCCCATATCCGCATCTGGTTCTGGAAATCGAGTGCACTTGTGGGTTCATCGAGGAAGAGGAGCGGGGTATCCTGTGCGATCGCGCGGGCCATGAGCACCATCTGCCTCTGGCCTCCGGAGAGCTGATTGTAAGGCCGGTCCGCGAGGTCGCTGATCCCGAGGGTGGCGAGCGCATCCATCGCGATCTCCCTGTCGCGCCTCCGTATACCAAAGAATCCGCCGAGATGCGGTGTCCTGCCCATGAGGACGACTTCCCGGACGAGGTAGGGGAACGGTGGCTTGTGCTCCTGCGGCACATACGCGACGAGGCGTGCGAGATGTTCGATATTACACCGTGAGATATCCTCGTTGTGCACCATTACCCTGCCTCGCTCTGCGTGGAGGAACCGCAGGCAGCACTTGAAGAGCGTTGTCTTCCCCGACCCGTTCGGGCCGAAAAGGCCACAGAGTTCTCCCTTCCCGACCGAGAAGGAGACCCCTGAGAGCACGGGAAAACTCCCGTACCGAAAATGCATATCATGAACATGGAGCATACGTAATCACCCAAAGATCACCCTGCCCTTACTGCGGAGCAGGTAACAGAGATACGGCGCCCCGAGGATGGAGGTCAGGATCCCGACCGGGATCTCGGCCGTCGTCAACGTCCGGGCGAGTGTGTCGCAGACGATCAGGTAGCACCCACCCATCATAAGGGATGCCGGGAGTACAAAGCGGTTGTCGGGTCCAAGGAGCATCCGTGATGCGTGAGGCATCATAAGGCCTACCCATGCGATGATCCCGACGAGCGATACCGCAAACGCGGTTATGGCGGTGGCGAGTGCGATGACGACGAACTTGTACTTCTCGGGATTGACCCCGAGTGCCCGGGCTTCATCATCACCCATTGAGAGAACGTTGAGTTTCCACCCGAGCGACCAGAGGATGAAGAAACTGATAATGACCACGGGAGCAAGGAGAATGACGTCATTCCATGTCGCGTAGTAAAACCCCCCCATCAACCAGAAGGTGATCTCGCGTAGCGCCGTGTCGTCAGACAGGTACTTGAGAAGCGAGACGAGTGCGGAGAAGATCGAGCCGATGATGACGCCGGCGAGGATGAGGGTGACGATAGGGGTCTCACCCCGGCTCCGGGCGAGGAGGTAAGCAAGAGTGACGGCGAGCGCACCGAACGCGAACGCGAAGACCTGGATCGAGAAGAAGATCGTCGGAAAGACGATCCCGAGCGCCGCGCCGAACGCGGCTCCCGATGAGACGCCGAGGATGTAGGGCTCGACGAGAGGGTTTCGAAAGACCCCCTGGAAGATAGCTCCCGCGATGGCGAGCGCCCCGCCGACCGATGTGGCGAGGATGATCCTTGGCACGCGTATATCCCATACGATGGTGTTGTGAAGTTTCGGCAGGCTCTCAACATCGCCGAACGTGAGGTGTGTGAAGATCGTGTGGTAGACCTCTGCGACAGTGATGTTGTATGTGCCGAGGACAACCGCGACTGAAGCCGTTATGAAGAGTACAGCGGCAAGGGAGAGGAGAATAACGATCTTTTTCTCTTCACCGAATCCTCCTGAAGTCTCATAACCCAGCCTTTTAAGGAGGTGGTTGAAGCCTGTGGGTTCAGTCATGCGGTCTCCCCCCGCACGGACGGTGCGGGTACACTTCTCTCTGTAATATCCATTATATAAATTGTAGCAATTGATGTGAAGGCGGGGTATAATAATCCTCAGAGATATAAAACCAAATAATTTTTGTATTACCCATACCCATCATCCAATATGATTCGTAGTACAAAGCCGATAGGGCTTACCCTGCTCATCGCCTGTCTCCTCACCCTGGCCTTCTCCTGTGGGTGTGCAGGGACGACAGCCGATAGGGATCCTGTGGATACGGGCGAGATCCGGACGGTGACGGACATGCGTGGTAGGACGGTTGAACTGCCGGCAACCATCGAGCGGGTCGTCGCCATCGATGATGGGTTTGTCGAAGGTCTCCTCTACCGGTGGGGCATGCAGGACCGGGTTGTCGGTCTCGGCGGCACATGGGTTCAGGATTACACATACGCCTTCGAGAAGGTGGGTGGGACGACTTACGAGTACAAAAATGGCATGAACCCGGTCAGCTACCTCATACCGGAGCTTGCCGATCTCCCGGTGCTCGTGGAGACCGGGACAGCGATCAACTACGAGACCCTCGCCTCCCTCGACCCTGATGTCGTCATCCTCCGCGAAGGGGCATGGGCGTTCAGCGCCGGGTCTGATGAAGCCCTCAAAAAGACGATCACCACGATAGACTCGCTCGGCATCCCCCTCGTCATCCTCGTCGGCCCGCCCTTCCAGGAGAGTCCGACCATCGATCATATCGGTGAGGAGATCCGTCTCGTCGGCGAGGTCTTCTCACATGGGGAGGATGCCGATGCACTCGCATCTTACCTGGATGATCAGATCAAAGAGATCCGGAAGCGTACTGCAGATATCCCTGAGAGTGAGAAGCCACGCATGATGCAGCTCGGCCTCTCACCGCGTGCCAGGCAGGGTGGCGGTGCCGGGATGGCCTGGGGTGGTGACACGATCGAGTCCTACTTCATCGAAAATATTGCAAACGCAAAGAACGCTTACAAAGGGACCGGGGCATTTGTTGTAGTATCGACCGAGCAGATCCTCGCGCTCGACCCGGATGTGATCGTCCTCCCGACTGCGCAGGGCTACCACCCGGCAAGCGAACTCTATACCGCTCCTTACTGCCAGAACCTGCAGGAGCTCACGGCCGTGAAGAACCGCCGGGTCTACGCCCTCCCCTGGACGCCCTTTAACTGGGCAAAGCGCCTTGAGTACCCGATCGAGGCGATGGTGATAGCAAAGGCCGCCTACCCGGACCGGTTCGCGGACATCCAGGTGCACGAATGGGTGCTGGACTTCTACCAGAGCGTCTACGGTGTCGATACAGCGACAGCGAAGGAACTCCGGTCTGTCCAGTGGCTCGATTGGATGGTCGAGGCCGGGTTCTGACCCCCGCCCCATCCAGAACCAGTATATACCGCCGATGACAACTAGACCACTATGGAACTCAAAGAGCAACTCTCAGGCGTCTCCGGAATGCTCCGGCCGTTCAAGGCCTATCTCCGCGAGGCGGGACTCGGTGCCGGCGACCAGGTCGTCTATTACGGCTGCCCCGGCACCTGCACGCCCTTCATCGAGCTTCTGGGGTTCGCCGTCCGGGATCTCTCGATCGAGCAGGTCTATGTTCCCCTTGTAGATGAGTCGGCGGCAAAGATGATCCACCCGGTCGATAAGGTCGGTATGCAGGTCTCCGATGTAGCGGTCCGTCCCATGCCGAAGGTGATCGTCCTGATGGGCGGGCTTGCGATGCCGGGTGTCCCGGTCACGAAGGATGCGGTGCAGGCAGTCGTCAACGCTCACCCGGATGCGAAGATCGTCGGCATCTGCTTCATGGAGATGTTTGAGAAAGGGGGCTGGCTGGATGCGTTCCCGTTCGATCTGATCATCGACGCCGCGCTCGATCCGATCAGGATCTGGCGGTAGCCGGCCGGTCGCACCGCTGGAGGGTGAACCGGAATGCGGCACCCTCCCCGGGGTGCCCCGGCACCCGATCCTCGACCCTGATCCTCCCGCCGTAACGTTCGATAAGCATCTTTGTTATGTAGAGGCCAAGACCTTTCCCGCTTCTGTTATTCGTTCCCCGCACAAAGCGGGTGAAAAGGAGCGGTTTTACTGTGTTGGGAATCCCCGGCCCGGTATCCTCGACCGAGACCTCGACCTCCTGATCCCTCTCCTCGACGCTGACCCTGACCTCGACCCCCGGTCCCCCGAACTTTATGCTGTTACTGATGAGGTTTGTGATGACCTCCGGGAGGAGGTCATCTGCCATGGCCCAGGTCGGTCTCTCCTCGTAGATGATCGTCGCATCGGGGTGATGGGCGATCCTTGCCCTGATGACTGCGTCCAGGTCGATGGGTTTTGTCGCTGTCTCCTGTGAATGCAAGCGCCGGATAGTCGAGACGTTCTGGATGATCTCGATACTCTGGCTGATTCCAGTCCTGAGTTTTGAGACCATCTGCCTCTCCTTCCCTTCCAGCATCTCGGCGAGCAGGTCGGCATAGCCGAGAGCGACGGTGTTTGCGTTGTTGATATCGTGTGTCATGATATCGATGTAGAGGTTCGCCTCTTCGTGGGTTGCCCGCAGCTCTTCCTCGGCCCGGATCCGGTCGGTGACATCGGAGCCTGAACCGACGATCCCGATCGGTTTTCCGTCATCACCGGTGAGCACCGCATCCTGCCATGTGAGGATGACCTCCTCCCCGTTTCGGGTGATAATCCGATTCTCCCGCGGCATGGGGTGTGCAGTACCGCTATCAATCGCAGCATCGAAGATCTGTTGCCGCGCCTCCCGGGATGCTTCAGGGACAACAGTTGTAAACCAGTTCATCCCTACCAGCTCCTCCTCGCGGTAGCCGAGCAGCTCGCAACCGTAGTGGTTGATGAGCCTGATGGTATGGTCGGCATTGATGACGACGAAGAGGCTGCCCGCCACATCGAGGTAGTGCCGGATGAGGTCTCTCTCCCTCTCCACCTCCTGCTCTTGCTTCTTGAGCTGCTCGGAGAGGTAGGCGACGACGAGGGCGATGATGATGAACATCAGGGCGCGCCCATAATCGTTCAACGTCAGGATATCGGGCCTGTAGAAGAGGCTGCTTGCGATGACGAGTCCGCCGAGGAGGAGGGCGACCAGTACACTCCTCTTCTCCCACCAGAGTGCGGTCAGGATGATCGGTACGTAGAAGAAGTGTGAGAAGACGGTTCCGAGCATCAGGACTGCATGGAAGTAGTAGGTCAGGAAGACAGATATGGCGAGGAGAGCGACGAGGATGATCATCCGTTGTTGTTCGGTAAGGGTTCTCATGACATGCCCCCGGACTTCAGACATATATCGTATCAGGAATATAAAAATATTTGTATATAAAATGTGATGGTTTTCATGCACATTTATCAGAATTCTGGAAGATTAACCTCCTTCCTTGAAAGGAGGGAGACTCAAGTTCGACCGATGCCCGATGCAGGTGCCTCGTCGACTGGAGCAGGAGTATTTTTTCGGACTACGTTTGATTTCCTGTAAAACAGCCTATATTTATTATATCGTGGAGCGAAACGTATTCTACCTGATCCGGTTTCTGGCGTGTGTACACCGATCTGCGCCGCGTGAGGATCATGCTGGATACCCATGACCCCGGCGTACGTGACCTGAGGCAGAGAGACGCCGGAAGTATCCTAAGCAACGTGACTGTATCTACTGGTGAACCCGTGTCAAGAGATCTTACCGAAGCACTGAGAGCGATGGGCTATGCGGATACCGGGATCCCTGCCCTGGCCGATTTATTTCCTCCCGCGATCATCGATTACCTGCAGGACTTCCGGGCACAGGAGATCCGTGACATCATCGAGACGCTCCTCTACATCTACATCGCTCAGAATTCATCGTCATCCCGGGGAAGGGGGGAAGGCGTGGCCGAACAGAGTTGCTATGCGTATACGTCGGGGCCGCTCTTCGCGCTCAGGGAGGTTGGCCTCATCGATTCTGTCTCCCGGCACGGTATGACGATCGTCAGGGTGACCCCGGCAGGGGAGGCAGTCGCCCGGCCGCTGATGGAGGCCCGACTCCAGGCGCTTGATATCCCGAGCCTGGCGCACGAGATCCACGAGGTGGTCCCGGTCCTCCTCGCCGGGACAGTGAGGGGGTCATACGTCAACAAAACCCTTCCATCCACGCTCCCCCGGACTGAAGAGACGTTCATCGGTTTCCTGCTCAGCAACAACCCCGCACTCTTCGAGGAATGCGAGCGGTTCGCCGCCCGACTGAAGGCTGCTGGATGTGCCGTCCTCGCCTGCGGTCTCGACGGGTCCGGGGTTGGTGGTGTCGTCTACACTTTCCCGCCGGAGTTTGCGTATATCCTCAAGGGTATGCTCGAGGCGATCGATCCTGCGATCCGGGAGCACTACGATATACTCCTTGAGTCGTTCCATTCGACGTTCACTGTTCTGCGGTATCTTACCGATAGCGAGGACTACGACCGCATCTGCGCATCCCCGGTCCACCGCCGGGAACTCTCAAGGATGCTCGGTCTGCTCGCCGACTCGATCTATGTCCTTGAGGAGGTGCCGCAGGACGATGGCATCGACCTCCCCCGGTTCATCATCAAAGACCGGGATCTCTATGACGCACGCCTCCGCGAGATCGAGCGGGCGCTGATAGCCGATGTTGCAGAAAAGATCGCCATCGCACGACCGGTGCTGGAACCAACCCTCCTTTCCCGGGTGGAGATTCCTCTGCCATCGGTGGAACCCCTACCCCCAGGTGAAGAGATCGAGGAGGAGTGGGATGAGATCTTTTCGGAAGATGAAGAGGAAGCGATCGAAGAGTCGCCGATACCCTTACCCCTCCCCGCCACGGCGGCAGAGCCCTCCCGCCCCGGCGGGCTCGATATCTTCCTCGGCCACGCTCCGGATAGCCGGCGGGTGAACTGGTCGCCGGGCAGGCTCAGCAACGGCCATATGATCATACTCGGCGGTTCGGGCGCCGGTAAGACCGAGACGGTCCGGTGTATCGCTCTTGAGCTTGCGGCACAGGCGCTGCCGGTCATCATGATCGATTTTCATGGTGATATGGCCCCGAATGTCGATGATATCCGGGCCTACAAGATCCGTGAGGGTGGGGAGTATTACTTCAATCCGCTCGAGCTCGACCCCGCCATCGATGAGATCACCCCGCTCCGCGCCACGTCGGACTTCGTCGATGCGATATCCATCAACTTCCCGACGCTCGGGATCCAGCAGCGCAGGAAGATCAAGAATATCATCAAGGGTTGTTACCGGAACTCAGGGATCACCGGAAAGACCGCAACCTGGACACGGGTGCTCGACTTCGATGATATCGAAGGGGAGATCATGGACTGCGAGGATGAGACGATCCCGGCCTACCTTGAGGATATCTTCGACTACAAGCTCTTCTCCGGGGAGGAGAAGATCTCCATCCACACCATACTCTCAAGCGGGATCACCCACATCAACTTAAATGCCCTCCCCGAGAACCTGCGCTATCTCTTTGCCGACCTCTTCCTCCGGCGGATCTACTACACCCTCCAGGCGATGGGCGAGATCCCGCGCGGGACGGAGAACGACCGGGAGAAGTTCCGGCTCTTCGTCATCGTCGATGAGGCAAAACTCCTGGTAAGCCAGAAGAGCGGGTCGAAGACGGCGATCAAGGCGGTGCTGAACAAGTACGCAACCGAGATGCGCAAGTTCGGCGTCTCGCTGATCCTTGCATCCCAGCTGATCGCCCACTTCAATGAGGAGATCCTGGCAAACATCGCCGTAAAGTTCTGCATGCGAGCCGAGAACAAGAAACAGGCGCAGGAGAACGCCCGGTTCTTCGAGGTGAGTGAAAAGGATCTCCTCAACTTCCAGCCCGGGGAGGGGATCGTGATCATCGGATCGGAGAAGATGAATGTCAGGATCGTCCCTGTGTCCCGGCGGGATCTCTAGGGATTGTTGGTGCGCGTGTGGCCGGCAGTCCGTCCGCCGGGGTAACCCTTATGTTTGATCGCACCCGAGTCCGTGTATGAACAGGTCTGAGGATGCCGGGACACCGGAGGAACGCCCGATCTTTGTCATCCAGAAGCACGATGCGACCACGCTCCACTACGACTTCCGCCTTGAGGCCGGCGGTGTGCTGAAGTCCTGGGCGGTCCCGAAGGGGCCATCAGCGGATCCAAAGGAGAAACGCCTTGCCATCCCCACGGAAGATCACCCCCTCGATTACGCCGACTTTGAGGGTGTCATACCGGAGGGGAGGTACGGGGCCGGGACGGTCATGATCTGGGACCGGGGGATCTACCGGAACCTCACCCGGAAGGATGGGCGGGAGATCCCGGTCGCCGGGGCGCTCGAGCAGGGCCATGCGTCGTTCTGGCTTGAGGG
>JAAZID010000318.1 GCA_012510295.1 Methanomicrobiales archaeon
CCCCGCTACTCCCGCATGGTACCGGTCGCGGAGATCGCGAGCAGCGCAAACGACTACAACCTGAACATACCGCGCTACATCGATTCAAGCGAGCCCGAGGATATCCACGATCTCGGCGCACACCTCCACGGTGGGATCCCCGGGCGGGACGTCGATGCCCTGCAGCCCTACTGGTCGGTCTTCCCGACGCTCCGGGATGCGCTCTTCCGGCCGGATGGCCGGCCCGGCTACCTGGAGCCCGGGACCGCGCCCGGCGATGTCAGGGCGACGGTCCTCGCCCACCCGGACTATGTGGCATACTCCGACCGCGTCGCCGGCGTCTTCGAGGGGTGGCGGGCGGCGCACGAGGAGCGCCTGAAGGGTCTCGGTCCCGGCGCGAGCCCCCGCGAGCTCATCCGCACCCTCTCGGAGGATCTGCTCGCGCGGTTCGCCGGGGTGCCGCTCCTGGATAAGTACGACATCTACCAGTGCCTGATGGACCACTGGGCCGGCATGATGCAGGACGACGTCGACCTCATCATAGCGGAGGGCTGGGTCGCGGGTGCGAAGCCGCGCGTGGTCATCGAGGATACCGCGAGGAGGATCCGGGAGACACCGGATCTCGTCATCAAGCGGCGGAAGTACAGGATGGACCTGATCCCGCCGGCCCTGATCGTTAGTCGTTACTTCGCCGCGGACCGGGCGGCGGTCGATGAATTTGTGGGGCTGCAGGAGGGCGCCTCCCGCGACCTTGAGGAGTTCATCGAGGAGCATGCCGGGGAGGAGGGGTTGCTTGAGGATGCGGTGAGCGAGGCCGGCCGGGTGACCAGAAAGGCGGTGAATGACCGGCTGAAAGTGGTTGGAAGGGATCCGGAGTTTATCGAAGAGCGCGAGGCCCTCAGGGAGGCCCTGGCCCTGATCGATGCGGAGGCGCGCGCAAAGCGGGCGGTGAGGGGGGCGCAGGCCGGCCTTGATGAGCGGGTGTTCACCCGGTACGCGACCCTCACGGAGGATGAGATCAAGCGGCTCGTCGTGGAGGACAAATGGTTTGCCTCGATCCGGGCCGCAATCGAGGGCGAGGTGCAGCGCCTGACGCAGAGGCTGGCCGGCCGGGTGAAGGAACTCGATGAGCGGTACGCCCGGCCGCTGCCGGAGCTGGAGCGGGAGGTGGAGGAGCTCGGCGCGAAGGTCGAGGAGCACCTGCGGAGGATGGGGGTGGAGTGGTGATCCGGGAATATGACCTGATGCAGTCAGAGATCGCTGCCCTTGAGATTATATTCGCGCAACTGCCGGGGATGAGTATACTTGAGTCGATATGCCTCGGGACAGGGGAGGCGGAGGCACGCGAGGAGGACGGGGATGACTGAGCGGCAGGGGGTTGTGGATGGGCAACGCCGGGGAGGGGGTGCCATGACGATCCAGGAATACTACCTTGTGCAGTCAGAGATCGCCGCCCTTAATGGGATTATCATGCGTCTGCCGGAGTCGAGTATCATTGAGCGGATGAGCTTTGAAGCAAGAAAGGAGAGCCTGGAGGAAGAGATTGCCTCTCGGGGGGTGGTGCCCCTCGAAGTAG
>JAAZID010000319.1 GCA_012510295.1 Methanomicrobiales archaeon
CCCGCTCACGTTCGTCATCACACGGGTGGCCCCGAGGGGCATCGCCATCGTCACCGATAGCACCGAGATCGAGCTGAAAGAGACCCCGTACGAGCCTGAGAAGGGGCGGCGGGAGACAGCGACCGACGTCCACTATGAGGATATCGGCGGCCTCGACCGCGAACTCCAGCTCGTCCGTGAGATGATCGAACTCCCGCTCCGCCACCCCGAGCTCTTCGAGCGCCTCGGTATCGAACCCCCAAAGGGCGTTCTGCTCTACGGTCCGCCGGGGACGGGGAAGACCCTGATCGCAAAAGCGGTGGCGAATGAGGTGGATGCTCACTTCATCACCCTCTCCGGCCCCGAGATCATGAGCAAGTACTACGGCGAGTCTGAGGAGCGGCTCCGGGAGGTCTTTGAGGAGGCACAGGAGAACGCACCCTCGATCGTATTCATCGACGAGATCGACTCGATCGCGCCCAAGCGTGAAGAGGTGAAGGGAGAGGTCGAGCGCCGTGTCGTCGCCCAGCTTCTGGCGTTGATGGACGGCCTGAAGACCCGGGGGCAGGTAGTGGTCATCGCCGCAACGAACCTCCCCGATATCATCGACCCCGCCCTCCGGCGCGGTGGCCGGTTCGACCGCGAGATCGAGGTCGGCATCCCGGACACAAAGGGCCGGCAACAGATCTTCCAGATCCACACGCGCGGCATGCCGCTCGCCGAAGACGTGGACTTAAACGAGTACTCCCGTTCCACACACGGCTTCGTCGGCGCCGATATCGCACTCCTCGCAAAGGAGGCGGCGATGCATGCGCTCCGCAGGGTCATACCGCACATCAAGATCGAGGAGGAGATCCCCGCCGAGATCATCGATGAGCTCCGGGTGACGAACGAGGACTTCATCGAAGCGCATAAACATGTCGAACCGAGCGCGATGCGCGAGGTGCTCGTAGAGATCCCCGATGTCAAATGGGAGGATGTCGGAGGGCTTGAGGATGTCAAGGCCGAGCTTGCGGAGGCCGTTGAGTGGCCGCTCAAATTCCCGGAGATATTCGATGCCCTGGAGACCGAACCCCCCCGTGGGATCCTGCTCTTCGGTCCACCGGGAACAGGGAAGACTCTCCTCGCAAAAGCCGTCGCAAACGAGAGTGAGAGCAATTTCATCTCCATAAAGGGCCCCGAACTTCTCTCGAAATGGGTCGGAGAGTCGGAGCGCGGCGTTCGCCAGGTATTCCGGAAAGCGAGGCAAGCAGCGCCGTCGATTATCTTTTTCGATGAGATTGATGCACTCATGCCAAAGCGCGGAGCTTATATAGGATCATCGCACGTAACTGAAAGTGTGGTAAGCCAGATCCTGACCGAGCTCGATGGCCTCGAAGAGCTCACCAATGTCGTGGTTCTCGGCGCTACCAACCGCCCTGACATGTTGGACGATGCGCTGCTTCGCCCCGGCCGGCTGGACCGGATGATATACGTCCCCCCGCCCGACCGGGAAGGCAGGAAGAAGATCTTTGAGGTATACCTCAGGAACAAGGATATCCTCGCCAAAGGCGTCGACATCGACGAACTGGTCGAGAAGACCGAGGGTTACGTCGGTGCCGATATCGAGGCACTGGTCCGTGAGGCAAAGATCTCTGCCATGCGCGAGTTCATCGCCCTGACAGCTGAAAAGAGCGAAGAAGAACGGCGTCAGGCGGTCGGCAACGTGATGATCGAGAAGAAGCACTTCGAGGACGCTCTCTCCCGCGTGAGAGGCTCGCTCGATCTCGACCGGCTGGAGGAGGCCGAACGCCACTCGTGGCAGATCCTCTACAACCGGGAGCAGCAATCGACGCTCGAGGAGGCTATCTCGGTGATCAACCGTACAAAGATACGGGAGACCGGGGAGACCGAGCAGGAAGTCAGGGATCTCATGCAGGCCCTGAAGGACGCGGTCTACCAGAGAAAGAAAGACTTCGGTGAGATCAGGCGCCTCACCGGGGAGCTAAAGACCAGGACTGAACGCCCGTTGCCCAAGGCCGGCATGGCGTACTGATAGGGAAGCGCTTCATCCACGGGGCGTTTCCCTCCCGGGGAGAGGGGTCTCACACGACCCCCACACCCCACCAGGAGAACAGTGATGTACATGAGTGACAGGCATGCAGATATCTTCCAGCAACTCAATGAACTGATGAAACGCCTCATGGAGCAGGGGCTCAAAGAACAGGGGGATCCGAACAGATCGTTTGCCTATGGATTTAAGATCGTCATCCATGACACCGGCACGGCCGGGACACCGGTAGAGGGATCCGCACCGGAGCTTGAGGAGCCCTCCTCCGAGGGAACCCTTGAGCCGATAGCAGAGATGTACACGACCGATGACGACGTGACGGTGGCGGTCGATCTTCCCGGTATCGAGAGGGAGAGTATCCACCTGTCACTCGTCGATGGTACGCTGACGATCATCGCCGGCAACAACCAGTTGACCTCGGTGAAGGTGCCGACCGTGGATGCCGATTCCATGCAATCGAAGTACAAGCACGGCGTCCTGGAGATCAAATTCTCCCGGGGTAAGGCGATCCGGATCGACTGACCGGGCCCGGGATGCAAGAGACCGGCGCCCACCCCGGCAGGTAGCCCGGTCGCCCCGCGCCGCACACGAGCTCCGGCGAGTGGCCGGATCCACCGCGAGCACTCTTTCTCAACTGATTTTCTGCCGGTATCGCCGTTCACCCCTCATGAGGGCGCGCGTTGTCAGACGGCGTCACCCTATCAGGCTTTCCGGGGACACCTTCCCCATCGGTATCCCGATCCGCTGCCCGCCCCCCCTTACCCGACAGAGCGCCTGAACAGCGTGTGAGATGCCCTGATACCGGCATCCGGGGGCCAGGCTGCGGTAATCCGGGCTGACGAGAGCAAAGGTGTTTGGAAAAAAATTGATCGCCTCAGCCAACCCTTTTTCTAGGCAACAACACCTACATATAGAACAG
>JAAZID010000047.1 GCA_012510295.1 Methanomicrobiales archaeon
AGGTGATCCCGTCATCGTCTTCTTTGTTCTTCTTCGGCGTCTGCCCGGGGGTATCGATCACCCGGAGTTTGCCGCGCGCTGGGTCGACCTCCTTTGGCCGGGGACCGCCCTGGGCAGGCCCGCGCCCCGGCAGGTCATCCTTCGGCTCGGGGAGCACTTCCCTCATACGGATGCCAGGCTCGTCAAAAACGCTATCGACTGGCCGGCGACTACTACGTCCGATCGAGACCTGATCACCGGTGAAAACCCCCTCCTTCGGCCGCTGAACCGGTCGCACAGGCGCAGAGGTACCCATGGTATCATCCTTCGGTGCGGTCTTCTCGATACTGATCCCCTTCGGGCTGAAGGCGGAGTTCTTCGGTGCCGGCATGGATGAGGTGACCGATGTCGATCGGGTGATATCAGCCACCCCACCACCGCCTTTCGGGGGCAGGATGATGGCACCATCATCCTCCCCCTTCTCAGACCGTGGAAGCATATCGATGGTCTCATCCTGGCCCTTCTGGCCACCCCGGGCGGCGCCCTCAAGAACGATCATCTCATCCTTATCCACCATATCGCTCTCCTCTAGAAACGCTGATTCAAGCGGAGAGACAAAGGCATCCTCCCCTTCGGGCTCACCGGCACTCACCTCGGCCTTCAACCGCTCCTCTTCGAGCTCAAGCTGGTACTCGGCCCGGATATCCCGGAGCTCCTCGATGCGGGGGATATTGGTGAGCCCGGAGAGCATGATGATGATCCCGACAAACGATGTATTTTTCACCGGGTAATCGCCGGATCGCATCTCAAGCCCCGCGATACTCCGGTCGATCCACTTCCGGACCGTCTGAAATCCTTTCATCGAGAGTTCAGCTGACGGACCTGCGATCAGCACCAGGGCCTTTTCGGCGCTGGTGAGGTCACAGGGGACCGAGACCTCTTCATAGACCGCCTCCTTGGCGAGCGAGACGATCCGTGCGGCTTTCTCGTGCGACCCCTCTATGAAGTACTTCAGCGACCGCCGCCGGTAGATGAAGTCCAGCCACCCCTTTGGTGGCAGGCGCTCGGCCGCGTAGCCGACAGCGACAAAACCCATCCCGTTCAGGGTATTGAGCACCTCACCGGCATCCAGGACGACCTCGGCGACCTCAAGCCCGAACTCATTGAACTCTCCGGCGCGGAGGAGAAGGCCGATCTGGCGGGCGATACGCTCGTTGAGCATTCTATAGTGAACTCTCGGGTTCAGCGTTCCGGTAGGCGAAGCCCCCTCCCCCCCGGCCGCTGCGGTGGCCCTGATCTTTCGTGACCAGGTCTCGTTATCAAAGAGGATGACGGCATCCGTGATCCCCCGGATCACGTCGAGATCATCGGCCGCCTTCGCCGAGACCCGTTTCCCCTCATCAAGGCACGGCAGGACAGCGAGTGCGAATATCGGCTCCACGTAGGATTTCCGGAGCTCCTCAATGATACAGGGTGCGACATCGATGACGCTCCCCCCAAGACCACAACAGAGCAGGATAGCATCGATCTCCATCGTATCCATACCCTGGATCCTGGTCATCACCTCCTCGATATCGATAATATTCATGATACCGCTGGAACCAGGGACATCAAAAGGAGGGAAGAAGACCCGTGCCGACTCCGGGAGGTAACGGAGCTGCACAAGGGCATTTGGATCGATATCGATCGCTACCGCACTCATACAACAGACTTTACTTCGCCGGTCGTGGTCGTAGAGATTATCCACGATCCGTGATCCGGCGCCACCGAGCCCGATCGCCAGCACCCGCATAGATCTACTTCCTGCCCGCACCCTCGCGTGACTCATCGCCGCGAAAGTGAGCGCGCATATCACCCGAAACTGCTGAGGAGTATATGTACAGATAAAGATATATATTTCTGTAATTATTCCGGGTCTGACGATCCCCGGGTTAGCGAGAGACACACATTTCAAGCTTCTGATTCTATTCCCGCGCAAAAAGAACCTCTGCCGGGGAACCGGAAAGATTTGCTGGATGTCCTGGATAACCCGTTACACCGCTTCGTTTTGCGGTAGATGTGCGGTACATGACGCTTGGTGACACAAAATGATAATATATATATCTCTATGCACGTAACTACTCAAGTGAGGTGTATTAGCCTTGACTACATATGGAATCGAATTTGTGCCTGGATCAGTCAATGTCAAGCAGGTGGTAACCTACACCAAGCTTGCAGAGTCAAAGGATATCGACTTTGCGTGGATTACCAACCACTACAACAACCGTCACGCCTACCCGACCCTCGCCATGATCGCGGCGAACACCGACACGATCAAGATGGGACCGGGTATCATGAATACGTTCACCGACACCCCGGCCGCCATCGCATCCTTCATGGCGACCCTGAATGAGATCTCCGACGGACGTGCCGTTCTCGGCATCGGACCCGGTGACCTCTCGACGCTCCCGAAACTCGCGATCGACCCCGCCAAACCCGTTGCCCGCCTGAAAGAGGGTGTTGTCCAGATCAGGAAGCTCCTCGCTGGTGAGGAAGTCAAGAAGACCGGCGACATGGAGTTCTTCGACTACGATGGCGCCAAGCTGACCGGTGTCACCCTGCCCGGCAAGAAGGGCATCCCGGTCTACATCGGTGCCCAGGGGCCCAAGATGCTCGAGCTCGCCGGCGAAGTCGGTGAGGGAGCCCTTATCAACGCTTCGAACCCCAAGGACTTCGAGATCGCCATCCCGATCATCAAGAAGGCGATGGATGCCGTCGGCAAGAAGAAGTTCGACGTCGGCGCCTACACCGCCATGTCCATCGATCTGGATGAGAAGAAGGCCAGGAACGCCGCAAAGATTGTGGCCGCATTCATCGCCGCAGGCTCCCCGCCTCCGGTTCTCCAGCGCCACGGCCTTGACATGGCTAACGTCGAGAAGATCAAGGAGGCCCTCGGGCGCTTCGACTTCAAGACCGTCGGTGGCCTCGTCGGCGACGCAGAGATCGACGCCTTCACCATTGCCGGAACCCCCGACATGGTCAAGCAGAAGTGCGACGACCTCACGAAGGCTGGAGTTACCCAGATCATCTTCGGATCGCCCCTCGGCCCCGACATGACCAACTCCATCCGCCTGCTTGGCAAGTACATCGTGTAAGGCAGAAAAACCATCCACCCTTTTTTCCGCTCGAGCTTTCCATCCCGGAGTAGCAACAGCCCCCGGCAGGATACCTCATCCTACGGCACGCGCGGCCCGCCCCGGAAGAGGGAACCCAGGTCTTCGGGGAGCGTCAGGACGACCGGTTCCTGGTGCAACCGCTCCATGAACGCTGAATCGCACATAGAGAGGCTGTTCGGGTTCAACCTTGAGATAAGGGAGCAGAACGCCCGGTGACCCTGTCCCGCCGTCCCCGGAGCATCAAAAAAGATCACGGCGTTGAAGGCACGGGTTCCGAGGCGCCGGTAGAAGGCGATGACCCTGAGGATCCCGTCGACAAGCGGTTCGATGTAGGGCTCAAGATCGGCAGGTGTCGATACCGGCAGGATACCCCGCACCTCCCGCTCGCCGAGGGGGACCGGGCTTGCCGACCAGAAGATCTCGTCCTCAAAGAGGAACCGATCTGAGGAGCGCTCATGCTCCATCAGGTCATCCCAGTAGATACGGCCATTCTCAGCGAGGTAACGACGGCCGCCGGCGATATAGAGGTCGGCAAGCCGGGTGGGCCGGGGATCGGCCATACCCTGGAGGTGCGGGTGGACGATGCTCGCGCCCGCTGAAGGGAGGTAGTTCCAGTTTATACTCACGTAACCCCGGGATCCGGCAAGCGCCTCTGCCGTGCCGGCTACGGCATCGGCAAGGGTCCGGCGATCAAAGTTATCAGTCGAATGATCAGGCGAGATCACCGTGACCACGTGATCTTCGGCGTAGGGGTAGAGGTTCGGGAATGTCACGCTCTCCCCGCGCCGGAGGCGACTGCCGTCCTCAAAGGTCGGTGTGGCAGCATCTATGCTCTCAGGGCAGAACGGGCAGTCCTCGGGCGAGTACAGCATGGCGGGGGGAGAGTTGATCTTTCGCCTGGCCCGGACGGGACTTACCCGGCACCTGATACCGGTGAGGGACTCGCTCCGGTACTGGATGATCCCCCGCTCCGTCTGGACCTCATAGATGGTGAACATGACCCTTCACACTCCGATTGGGGCGGCGATCCTATAATACCCACACGAAGTGATCCGGGAGGCCGCCCGAGCTCTGAAAAGCTGTGACGCTACGGCAGAACTTGACTGAGACAAAAAAAGAGAAGTGGTGTCGACTCACTCGGGTTTGCTGATGAGCGCGGTCTTAGAGACGATCTCGCCGGTCTTCTTGTGGGGCTTCCTGATGACCGCGTCCATTCCCTTCTCGAGCTCGCGCGCCTCCTCGCAGAGGATCATGGCCTGGCGCATCATCTCATGAGCGCTTGAGACGATCGGGATGTACTTCTCCCACTCCTTCGTCATGAAGCAACCCTTGACGTTGACCGCGGCGACCTGCTGCGCAATCTCGTAAGCGGCACGGGCCTTCGCGAGTGCGTAGGGGTTGCTGAACTCGCCGTCGACTGCCTTGTCGGCGGTCATGACAACCTTCGGAAGCGCGAGGTCTTTACCCTTCTTGCCGGCCTTCACCTGGTCAACCACCTTGTCGAGCTCCATCTGCATCTTGCGGAACGCGCCGGTGAGGGCGAGTACCTTGACGAGGTTCCCGTTGTAGTCCGCCATCTCGATGGGGTCCAGGAACTCACGACGGGCACCGATCATGGCGTCAGCCTTCATGATGATGTAGCCGAAGTCGCTCTCCTTGAGCGCCGTAAACTGTTCCTTCTTGGTGGTGATATCATCGGTGATGACAACACAGGGGATCCCGGCCGCTGCAAGATTCTCACGGGCCTGGGTCGGCCCGGGGAGGACGCCGTTTGGAGATACGACGATACAGAAGTCCGGAGCCCATGCTTTCATATTGTTGACCACACGGTCGATATCCTCAGGCTGCAGTTTCGTCCCGGAGGTCGCCATGAAGGTGATCATATCTTCACGGTCGGCGCGCTCATCGAGGAGAAGTTCAGCCATTACACCACTGGCGATATTTCCCAGTTTCGCAATTCCTACTTTAACTACCACTTTAAACACCTCTCAAAATTTGAGAACACGATAGTATCGCCGAATTCTCATATAAACATTTTGAAATGGCCGCCAACCACCCCCATTTCAGCTGGAGGGGGATACCAGGAACAATAGATTCGGGCACTCCAGATGCACCCGCCGCCTCACACAGAATACGCAGGGGGTGTGAGAGGCGAAAGTGCATTGAGGGTTTTTCGGGCGAGCCCGGCGATCGTATCGATTGCCAGACGGGGCATGCACTCCATAACAGGGGGCGGAAGGTCACGGTCTGATGGAAGAAAAGAAAGTTTTGTCAGATGCGCCCTGCGAGGTAGAGGAGGAGTCTGCGAACCGATGAGAGAGATCTCAAATCGTTCCACACCGGAGGTGCGCAAACACCAGCGATGGGAAGACGCTGAACCGGTAAAGTCCGCCTGGTGGGGTAGCGCATTTCTATGCACGCGACTACCTCGACCCACCCCCCGGAGACTGACGCCACAGATGCTACGCCTGCCGCCCCAGAAGCCCCATCGTCCCTCTCTCATCCTTCGCGGGAACACTTTGACCAATTTTAGAGGAATAATTCATCCAGTTGTGGAGGAATGAGGCCCTTTCTCCTGAATACCAGGGCTACAACAGTCCCGACCAACGATGTTAAGGAGAAGTGTTTAAATCAAATGTGTTCATATATATATTTGATGAAACAGGGTCTGCTTACCGATCGCCAGAAAGA
>JAAZID010000320.1 GCA_012510295.1 Methanomicrobiales archaeon
CAAGGAGGCGCTTGCCGCAGGCGAAAACCTCCCGGTCGCTGTCACGGTCGGAACCCATCCGCTCGTGACATTTGCGACCTCTACCCGTGTCCCGGAGGGAAAAGAACTCGCCTACGCGGCAGAACTCCTGGGCGGGGAGGTCGCCGTCCGGAGATGTGCAAACGGTGTCCGGGTCCCGGATGCCGAGATCGTGCTTGAGGGCTACATCGGGGCTGAGGTGGCGAGCGAGGGACCGTTCGTCGATATCACCGGGACATACGATCCCGTGCGGCAGCAACCGGTGATCGAGTTTACCCGTATGTACTGCAAGGAGGATCCGATCTACCACGGGATCCTCCCCGCCGGCGATGAGCACAAACTCCTGATGGGAGCCCCGTATGAGCCGAAGATCTACCGCGCGGTCAGTGAGGTGACAACGGTCAGAAACGTCCTCCTCACAAAGGGCGGGGCCGGCTACCTCCATGCGGTGGTGCAGATCCGGAAAAACACCAACGGTGATGCAAAGAATGCCATCATGGCGGCGTTTGCGGCCCACACCTCCCTCAAGCATGTCGTTGTGGTGGATGAGGACATCGATATCTACGACCCTCACGACGTCGAGTACGCTATCGCGACAAGGGTCCGGGGTGATGCCGATATCATGGTCATTTCCGGCGTGCGCGGATCATCACTCGATCCGATGCGGCTCGGTGATGGGACGAACGTGAAGGTCGGGGTCGATGCCACGATCGTTATGGGGAGGGAGGACGAATTGAAGAGAGCGGAGTGGCTGTAAGTTCATGTACCTGGATACAAGTGATGAGAAGGTGCTCGCCGGCGAGTTCGGCGAGACGCCGCAGAAAATGATGGAGATCCTGGTCGCGCTCGGGGATGTCTACGAGGCCGAGAGGCTGGTGCCGATCGCAAGCGCCCAGGTGAGCGGTGCGTCCTACAAGACCATCGGGAAGTGGGGGCTTGCCTGGTTGCAGAGTCTCGACGCCCGCGTGGCGGTCCCGACGGTTTTAAACCCGATCGGGATGCCACGGGAGGGCTGGCAGGAGTTCGGGATCGATGAAGGGTTTGCCCGGAACCAGGCGCAGGTCGTCGAGGCCTACCGGAGGCTCGGGATCAAACTGGAATGCACCTGCACCCCCTACTACCTCAATATTACGGAGTATGGAGAGCACCTGGCCTGGTCCGAGTCCTCGGCGGTCGCCTACGCAAACTCGGTCATCGGGGCCCGGACAAACCGGGAGGGGGGTCCGAGCGCGCTTGCTGCGGCGATCATCGGAAAAACGCCGTACTACGGACTCCATATCGTCGCAAACCGGCGGCCGCAGATCGTCGTCGAGGTCGAGGAAGGGGTGGGCCCGCGAGCCGACCACTGGGGTGCGATCGGGCACGTCGCCGGTGGGAAAGCAGGGAATCGGATCCCGATTATCGAGGGGATCCGGCCGAACCGCGACCAGCTCAAGGCGCTCGGGGCCGCTATGGCGGCGACCGGCGCAGTCGCGCTCTTCCATGTCGATAAGATCACCCCCGAAGCCCGGGTCTTTTCATTCGAGACCGATGACCTTGAGCGGGTGACGGTGACCGGGGACGAGGTCGAGGCACTCTTTGTGGAGAGGGAGGTCGAGGCGGTTGCGGTGGGCTGCCCGCACTGCTCGGCCGACGAGCTCAGGGAGCTTGCGGATCTCCTCCGGGGGAAGACGACGACAAAACCTTTCTACATCTTTGTATCCCGGGGAGTCGCGGAGAAGAACTCCGACCTCGTGGCCATGATCGAGAGAACCGGTGCCCGGGTGATCCCGGATACCTGCATGGTCGTCTCACCACGGATGGACGAGTTCGCATCGATCATGGTGGACTCGGGAAAAGCGCTTGCCTACGTTCCGGGGATGTGCGGGGCGTTTGCCCGGCTAGGAACGCGAAAAGAGTGTGTCGAGGTCGCGACAGGGTGAGGGGTGAGGGATCTCATCCCCTACCGGGGCCGCTCCCGTGTCTCAACCCGCTCAGTCGTCACGACCTCGGGCGGCGGGGTCTTTGACCGCGCTATGGCCTCTGCCTCTTCCCTGCTCGGTGGTTCCGTCGTGGGCCGGCCTGTCCTGATCAGGTTCCAGTCCGCTTCCCGGGGCCAGTTATCCTCATCAAAGCCGGATGAATCGTCAAGCCGCCGCTTTTCGATGTTTACGACGAACACTTTATCTCCGGAGTGGTAGGCAAGTGCCTCGGGAGGAATAGCAAACCGCTTCCCCCCCACGCCGAGCACGCCACCATGCTTGAGTACCATATATTTCACCTGGCCTGCCGGGAACACGAGCCGCATATCTGAGATCTCTCCAAGGTCATCCCCTTCCGGGTTGACCACTTTCTTACCCATAGCATCATGTGCTGACATGAACCACTCCTCGCCGGTGGCCCGTGTCCTGCGCTCCATGATGACCTCTGATCTTCCTTCTGGCATTCTTCTCATCTCCAGTATCTATCAAATTGGGGTGTGCCCGGTGGGCAGAGGGCACCATGACTACTTAAAGATTGTCCATGGGCCGGCAGAATTCGGGTCACGGTGAGCGGGCCGGGAGGAGGAACAAATGGATGAGGTTATCTAGCAGCGGGTCTACCCCTCTCATATGGGGCGTACTGTCAGGCTGGACCTCACCGCGATCCTCGAGGCGACGGGTGAGCTGAAGCACTTCCTCGACCTGGGTAGCGCCTGCCTGCGGGCACGGGATTCTCTCTCTCAGGAAGCATCTGAGGCCCTGATATTTGGGCTGGCCGATGAACTTGAGGAGCACCTGCGTGCGATGCGTGACGCGCAGGGATCCGCTACCATCGATGACCTGCGGGTCTGGACCCAGGCCTGGATCGAGAGGCGACGGGAGGCGTTCCCGGAAGGAGTATCACAGGAGTAGCCGGGGCGGTCAGGGCTGCCCCGGAGAGGTGGGGGGCGCCGGGGCCACGGCGTCTTAGATCCTCTCCTCCGGAGCCCGGGATCGCACGCTGAGATCGTGATCCGAATGGGCGCGCAGGTGCTCCACTACCACCACGGTCTGGAGACCTGTAATCCATCCCGGTACTAAATTTTCCAATAGTAGTCTGCGGATCGCCGGATCGAAATACTAATAAAATACTAATATCTACTAAATTAGTATTTGCAGGATTGAACCCATGAAAAAACTCCCCGAACGACCACCCCGGATCCAGGGCGGGGAATACCCCCGGGCGATGGCGACCTTCGCAGAGGATCCCGGCTTTCGGGAGACCGTAGCTGACTACAACAACCGTTATCTTGCCTGGGATGAGCTTGCCTACCGTATCCCTGATCCAGAAAAGAAGCTTGCAGCCTGGGCGTTCATGAAGATGCTCCGGGTGATGCGCTATGAACCTATCCCATTTGCCCACCTGGACCTCAGGTATTCGGCCACTCCTGAGTCCTTGCGGAGCCTGCACACCTTCGACCGGTATCTCTCCGGCATCATCCGGATCCAGGGTAGAGCCCTCAAAGTCGACCGGCCCTACATCATCAACTCGCTCATGGAGGAGGCCATCGCCTCAAGCATCCTTGAGGGGGCGGCGACCACCCGCAGGGCCGCAAAAGAGATGCTCAGAATGGGAATTCAGCCGAGGAATCGGTCCGAACAGATGGTCGTCAATAACTACGAGGCTATGCGCTCAATCCTGGAGATGAAGGACGAACCGCTGACCCCGGAGTTCATCCTCAGGGTCCACCGGATTGTGACGAAAGGCACCCTCGACGATGCTGCCGCCGGCCGGTTCCGGAAGACCGATGAGATCGTGGTCGTCGACCCTGCCACCGGCACCGTCTACCACACGCCTCCAGATCACTCAAAAGTCCCGGGGATGATCGAGGAGTTGTGCCGGTTCGCAAACGCGGACGAAGGAGCTGAAAGATTCATCCACCCTATCATAAAAGGGATCATACTCCACTTCCTTATAGGCTACATCCATCCCTTCGAGGACGGCAACGGGAGGACCGCCCGGAGCATCTTCTACTGGTACGTCATATCGCGGGGCTACTGGCTCTTTGAGTACATACCCATCTCCCGGATCATCCTCCGGTCAAAGAGGGACTACGCTCTCGCATACCTCCGCACCGAGTACGACGAGATGGACCTGACCTATTTCATCCTCTACAACATCAGGTGTATCGAGGAGGCACGAGGCGACCTGATAAC
>JAAZID010000321.1 GCA_012510295.1 Methanomicrobiales archaeon
CCTCCTCTTCGCCGACCTGCCGCCGCTTGAGAAGACTATCGTCGCGACACCATACGGAAAGGCCGAGGTCCACACGGGTGCCTTCGCGCTCCTCATGCGCCACCAGCACAACCTTCCCCCGCACCGCATCAACTACCGGGCATGCCTCGCTGCGCTCGCAGTCCTCGGGGTGGATACGATCGTAGCGTTCGGTTCAGCGGGCTCCCTGAAGCGCGAGATCCCGCCGGGCTCGATCGCCATCCCCACCGACTACATCAGCGTCACAGACATCCCTTCCATCCATGAATGCACCATCGACCACATCAGGCCCGAGCTCGACGCAGACCTGATCCGCACACTCGGGGAGCTGGTGCCCGGGGCCAGGGTAGGGGGGGTCTATGTTCAGACCCGGGGTCCACGCATCGAGACGGTCGCCGAGGTGAAAGCGCTTGCGCGGGTTGCCGATGTCGTCGGCATGACGGTCGCAAGCGAGGCGACGCTCGCCCTTGAACTCGGGATGCGGTTTGCCGCCATATGCACCGTGGATAACTACGCAAACGGCCTTGGGGAAGAGACCCTGACCTATGAACACATCCTTGAGACCTCGCGGGAAAACCGCCTGAGGACGGGGGATATACTTACAAAGATTGTGGAGCGACTCGCATGAACGATATATTTACCGCCCGGGGATCGGTGCTGATCGCCGGGGTCACCACCGGGGGATCGACTGTGGATATCGCTATCGATGAGGAGGGTGTGATCGCCGAGATCGGAAAGGCTGCCCGGAAGGCCATAGATGCCGATATCATCATCGATGGAACGGATCGGATCGCCGTCCCGGGCATGGTCAACACCCACACCCACGCCGCGATGACTCTTCTCCGGGGATATGCCGACGATATGCCACTCCAGGAGTGGCTCACCGAGAAGATCTGGCCGCTTGAGGCTCACCTCACCGGCGACGATGTCTACTATGGGACAAAACTCGCGTGCCTTGAGATGATCCGGAGCGGCACAGTCGCGTTCAACGACATGTACTTCTTCATGGAACGCGCAGCGGATGCCGTCGATGAGATGGGGCTCCGGGCAGCCCTCGCCTACGGGTTCATCGACCTCGGGAGCGCGGAGAAGCGGGAAGCCGAGATCAGGGCGACCGAGGCCCTCGTTGCCCACATAAAAGCACGAGGAAACCCACGCATCCAGGCAGCCGTCGGTCCTCACTCGGTCTACACGGTCTCTCCTGAAAGCCTCCGCTGGTGCGCTGACTTCGCGAAAGAACAAGAGATCGGGATCCACATCCACCTCGCCGAGACCGAGAAGGAGGTCGATGATTGCGTCGCAGAGTATGGCCGGCGCCCGGCAGTCCACCTCGACGAGTGCGGGTGCCTCACACCCCGGACGGTTGCGGCGCACTGCTGCTGGCTCGACGAGGCTGAGTGCCGGCTCCTCGGCGCCCGGGGCTCCCACGCCTCCCACAACCCCGTGAGCAACATGAAGCTCGCCGTCAACCGCGCCATGCCCTACCACTGGCTGAAGTCCTCCGGCGCGAATGTCTGCCTCGGGACCGATGGGTGCGCCTCAAACAACAGCCTTGACCTCCTGGAAGAGATGAAATTTGCCGCGCTCCTCCAGAAGTTCGCCTGGAACTCACAGACCCTTCTCCCCGCGCACGAGGCGATCGCGATGGCGACGAGCGCGGGCGCGCAAGCGCTCGGCACCGGCCCGGGAACCCTGACAGTTGGCGCACCGGCCGATGTTGTTCTCCTCAACGCGCGGGCAACCTGTAACACCCCCCTCCACAACACCGACTCAAACACCGTCTATGCCTGCAACGGTGGTGCGGTCATGACCGTCCTCTGCCAGGGCCGGATCCTGATGCATGAGCGAGTGGTGCCGGGCGAGGAAGAGATCATCAGGGAGGCCGCAGCGGCGGCGCAGGCGCTTGTTGAGCGGGGCCGCGAGACCTGAACCTCTCCCTCCAGGTCTTCTACACTTCGTTTCAGAAAAAAGTTACGCGGTCTCGATATTTGATGCGGTCTCGAGGCCAAGTTCCTCGATCGCCGCCTCCCGCATCTTGAACTTCATGATCTTTCCTGAGACTGTCATCGGGAACTCATCGACGAACTTCACGTATCGCGGGATCTTGAAGTGCGCAATCTGGCCGCGACAGAACTCCTTCACCGCCGCCTCGGTCAGCTCAGCCCCATCATCTGTCTTGATCCAGGCCATCAGCTCCTCGCCATACTTCTTGTCGGGCACGCCGATAACGTAGGCGTCAGCAATCTTTGGATGGTTATGGAGGAACTCCTCGATCTCGCGCGGGTAGATGTTCTCACCACCGCGAATAACCATATCCTTCAGGCGCCCGACGATCTTGACGTAATCCTCCTCGTCCATCACACCGAGATCACCGGTATGGTTCCAACCGTTCTCGTCGATCGTCGCCCGGGTGGCGTTCGGGTTGTTATAGTAACACCGCATCACACAGTAACCGCGAGCGCAGATCTCGCCGGTCTCTCCGCGGGGGAGGATCCGCTTCGTGTGGGGATCGATGATCTTGATCTCGGTGTAGGGAAACGGCCTCCCAACAGTGGAGACGCGCCTCTCCAGCGGGTCATCGGTTGTGGTCATGGTGACACCCGGAGAAGTCTCCGTCTGTCCGTAGACGATCACGATATCGGACATATGCATCTCGCGGTTGACCTCCCGCATCACCTCAGTCGGGCAGGGCGACCCGGCCATGATCCCGGTGCGGAGCGTATCCAGCCGGTACTTCGGGAAGTTTGGATGGTTGAGCTCAGCGATGAACATGGTTGGCACACCGTGGAGCGCTGTGCACCGCTCATCCTGCACGGCAGCGAGGACCGCTTCGACATCGAAGGCCGGAGAGGGCAGGATCATCGCAGCACCGTGGGTGACGCAGGCCATATTCGCAAGGACCATCCCGAAACAGTGGTAGAACGGCACCGGGATACAGAGTCGATCCTTATGAGTGAACTTCATCCCGTCGCCGATGATCGCACCGTTGTTTAAGATGTTATGGTGGGTCAGGACAACCCCCTTCGGAAACCCGGTGGTTCCGCTCGTGTACTGGATATTGACAGCATCATCAAAATTGAGTGACTCTTCCCGTTCCCTGAGCTCATCAGGGCTGATGAGCGCGGCTTTTGCTAGAAGGTCGTCCCAGGTGTACATGCCGTTGTAGGGGATGTCGCCGAGGAAGACGACGTTTCTCAAGAACGGAAACTTGTCACAGTTGACCCGGCCAGGTTTTGCTTCAAACGCTTCGGGGCAGGACTCATAAAATATACCTACGTAGTCTGACGTCTTGAACCGCCCCTGGAGGATGAGCGTCTGGACCTCAGACTGCTTGAGAGCGTATTCATACTCATACGTCCGGTACGCCGGGTTGACGTTTACCATGACTGCGCCGATCTTTGCGGTGGCGAACTGGACCAGCACCCACTCCGCGTAGTTCAGCGCCCATATCGCGACCCGATCCCCGCGCTCCACATCGATCGCCATGAGGGCGCGCGCCAGGATGTTGACCCTGTGAAGAAACTCTGCATACGTCCACCTGATCCCCTGGTGAACGGAGATAAGCGCATCGCTGTCAGGATGCGCTGCTGCTATTCTGTTTAACATCTCGCCGATGGTGATGCCGATCAGGGGTTTTTGCGAGTTCCCGCACGCGTAACTGCCCTCTACCATTCTATATAAATGAGATATATCACCAATATATGATTACTGGTTCCCTCCAGCACAATCATTATGTCTCATGCCGTCAACTGTATAGAGAGCGGGGTCGTGGCCAAGCCCGGAATGGCGACGGGCTCCAGCGGTCTTTGCACGTGATGAACAATGGGTCTCCTGATTGAGAGATGATGACCCGTTGGAGCACTGATGCATGTCGGAGAGACCCGTCGATCGTGAGTTCAAATCTCACCGACCCCACATTCTTTGAGTCTACTGATTGTACGGTTCCGTATCTTCCGCAGTCTGATCCAGATTTTTCTGCAACAGTCTGATCTTTTCTATCTTCCCCATCATATCCACGTGATCGTGCGTTCCTCACCCACCCATAGGTAGGGGGCGCAGTGCAGGTGATAGCCTCTGGAGTGCCGGCTCCAATCTTGTTCTCTGCCGGCATCTCCCCATGCACCGGACCGTGGGAAATATCATCTGGGGGAGGGGCCGGGGAGGGAACCCCCTCCCCGTCGACAAAAACCATACTGGCCCTTCCCCAGGCTCCCGCGCAGGATCGGGGGCTATCGTGATGAGAGCCTGGGAAGGGTGTGGCCGGGGTGCCGGCCCAAAACACTCTTTTCCACAGGCATCTACCCATGCACCGCCCTCCTCTCTCCCCCACCCCGGGCGGGCGCAGTGCAGGTGATATCCCCAGAAAGGCCGACCCGGGGAGTTGGCCCCAGATCCCGCCCTTCGCCGGTGTCATCCCATGCACCGGACCGTGGGGGTATCACCCGGGGAGGGGCCGGGGAGGGAACCCCCTCCCCGTCGACAAAAACTATACTGGCCCTTCCACCGGGTTCCCGCCCCGGAGCGGGGCATGTCGTGGTGATAGCCCGGGAAGGGCGCAAGCTTGGGGAGGTGACCCAAAACACTACTTTCCACAGGCATCTACCCATACACCATTCCCCTATCTCCCCCACCCCTGGTACACCAGGGCCCCCACAGATCCCTCTCATGCGAGTCGGATCAGAAACACGACCCTCACCACAAACGAGGCCGAAGCCCTCCCCGGGCCGGCCTGAATCGGCGAAGCCTGGCGGGGATCCTGATCGGGGTGACCCGGCGCTCACGGGATCCGGCTTCATGAAGATACCAACAATCAGAACATTTCCAGCAGGATATCCTGATTTCAGCGCCAAATCAAAGACATACGGAGATCTCCACACCCTCGCCAGATGAATTTGTCATGTAGAATCATTACAAAACCTATAAAACAATTCTAAGACCACCCTGTACAGTTCATACTAACCTGCCGGTTTGGCTTTTCCAGGAGGCGATACGTCTGCCCGGGAACATGAACTGCAGAATCACAGAGATGCTCAACTATTTGAGGAAACAACCATGGCAAAAAGAATGCTGAGTGAGTTCGAATCATACGACCTCCTGAAACAATACGGAGTGCCGGTACCTGAGCATGCAATCGTCCAGACGGCTGCCGAGGCGGCCAAGGCGGCAGAAAAAGTCGGCTTCCCGGTCGTCATGAAGGTCTACTCGCCCCAGATCATTCACAAGAGTGATGCGGGCGGTGTGATCATCGGCGTCGGGTCGAAAAAAGCGGCAGAGGATGCGTTTGAGAAGATCATCAAGAATGCAAAGGCGTTCGATCCCAAAGCCGAAGTCAAGGGCGTTCTCGTCGTACAGCAGGCGGCTCCGGGGCTGGAACTGATCGTCGGCGGGAAGACCGACCCTGCGTTTGGTAAGGTGCTCACCTTCGGCATGGGTGGAACACTCGTCGAGCTGATGCAGGATGTAACCCTGCGGATCCTGCCGGTCTCAGAGGATGCCATCCGGGAGATGGTCCGTGAGATCCACGGCTACCCCATGATCAAGGGCTACCGCGGAACGAAGCCCAGGGATGAAGAAGCACTCGTATCGGTGATCTGGGCTATCAACCGGTTCTTCTCCGAGAACAAAAACGTCGTCGAGTTCGACATCAACCCGGTCAGGCTCTACGAGTCAGGGGCCTGCATCGTCGACGCACGGGTCTTTGTAGATGATGCGGCGGTGGAGAAAGCGGTTCAGGAACGGCCGTTCGTGCCGATCGAGTACTTCACACCCCGCTCTGTAGCAGTCGTCGGGGCATCATCAGAACCAAAGAAGATGGGCTATGCCATCATGCACAACCTCCTCCACTTCCCCGGCCAGCTCTACCCGGTAAACAACAAGCGCCCCGAGGTGCAGGGACTCAAGGCGTATCCCTCCGTCCTCGATATTCCAAACCCCGTCGACATGGCGGTCATCACGGTCCCGGCAAAGCATGTGCCCTCCGTGATCGAGGAGTGCGGACAGAAAGGAGTGACCATGGCCGTCATCATCACCGCCGGGTTCAGGGAGATGGGAGAGGGAGGAAAGGCACTTGAGGACCGTGTCCTCGATATCGCCCGGGGCTACGGCACGCGGATCGTGGGTCCAAACTGCCTCGGTCTGATCATACCGCCACGCGGCATCGATACCACCTACGTCCACCAGTCCCCGAAGTCGGGCAACATCGCCTTCATCTCCCAGAGCGGTGCTATCATCAATACCGTGGTAGACTGGAGTATCGCGCAGGATATCGGGTTTTCTGCCGTCATATCGGTGGGCAACCAGGCCGACCTGAACTTCATCGACTACCTCCGGTTCGTGGAGCGCGATCCAAAGACCAAGGGCATCATCCTCTACATCGAGGAACTCCAGGACGGGAAGACCTTCATGAAGGTGGTCAGCGAGGTCTCAAAGACCAAACCCGTCGTGGCGATCAAATCCGGGTCATCCCAGAAAGGGCAGGAGGCCGCATCGTCTCACACGGGATCGCTCTCGGGATCATACGACGTCTACATGGAAGCGTTCCGTGAGTCAGGCGTGATCCCGGTCCACACCCTGACCGGCGCATTCCAGGTCGCAGAGATGCTCGCACTCCCGAAGGGCTACCCGAGAGGCAAGCGTGCGGTCGTGATCACAAACGCCGGAGGGTTTGCAGTTCTCTCCTCCGACTATGCCGAGCGCTACAGCGTCGACCTGGTCAACCTGCCGCCGGCGGTCCTCAAGGAACTCAACGCCATCCTGCCGGACTTCTGGAACAAGAACAACCCGGTCGACCTTCTCGGCGATGCTAACGAGAAGCGGTTTGAGCAGGTCTTCGATATCCTCGCCAAACACCAGGACTTCTGGGATATGGCCTTCGTGGTCGGGTTCCCGAACCTCGTCATCGGGTCCGATCAGCTTGCAAACCAGATCGTCCGGTTCTCAGAGAAGACCGAGAACGTCATCGTCGGGACACTGCTCGGCGGCGACTCCATGGACCGGGGCCGCAGGATCCTCAGGGAGCGCGGTATACCGGGCTTCGAAGAACTCGACTTCACCTTCCGGGTTATGGGCAGGATCCTCTGGCAGAGGTTCCGCTGAAGCACCTTATCCACCCAAACATACTTTTTCTTGCCTCCCGGGGTAGAGGGAGCGCGTGAGGCTTCACTCCGCAGGCCGTATATTCCAGCTCACTCGATGGTACATCCGGATAAACCGGATGAACGTGATACTGTATCCAACCATTTTCCAGCGTCAGGAATCAAAAAAAGCAGACGATATGCAGGATCGAGGTGGGATCGGCACCATAAAATAGATCCTCTTCCTCTGTTGAAGTGATGCCTATGGCTGTACAAAAGATGGTGACCGCATCACTGAAGAAGTATGAACTGCCACCCCTGCCCTACGCGCCGGATGCCCTTGAGCCGCACATCTCAAAGGAACAGCTCTCCCTGCACCACGATAAGCACCACCAGGGCTACGTTACCGGGGCGAACGCGAACCTTGAGAAGCTCGAGAAGGCCCGGCAGGAGGGAGTCGACCTCGATATGAAGGCGCTCTTAAAGGAACTCTCGTTCAACATCGGCGGCCACGTCCTGCACTCCCTCTTCTGGCCGGGCATGGCACCGACCGGCACGGGCGGCGGCACCCCCGGGGGCGCCCTCGCGGATCTGATCGACCGGGAGTGGGGATCGTTTGACCGGTTCAAGTCGGAGTTCTCAAAGGCCGCTATCAGCACCGAGGGATCAGGCTGGGCGGCGCTGGCGTACTGCACCATAACGGACCGCCCGATGATCATGCAGATCGAGAAGCACAGCAACAACGTCTTCCCGTCGTTCCCGGTGCTGATGGTGCTCGATGTCTGGGAGCATGCTTATTACGTCGATTACAAGAACAACCGGAGCCAGTTCGTCGATGCGTTCTGGAACGTCGTGAACTGGGACGAGGTGGGCCGCCGGGCAGAAAAGATCTAAAACCCTCTTTTTCGACCGCCCCCTCTACTCCGGTTCTCTCCTCCGCATCCTCTCGATTCGCTCCGCCACCCGCCGCCGTGCATCATCTGTCGCCGCGACGTCCCGGCGGATCGCGATCTCAAGGATGTCACCCTCGCGGGCGTTCCGGGGCAGGAGGACGCGGGGGAGGGTGAAGCGGATCGACTCGTCATCGCGGAGGAGGAGGACGGCAAGCCCCTCCTCAACCCGGTCGAGGCTCACGCGGATTATTGACTCATCCGGCATCCGTCATCGCTCCATGGTACTTATGACCCCGCCGGCCGCGTCGGAGAGCGTGGCGATATCACCGTCGTTGTTCCAGACAGGGCTCTTCCTGTCCCAGTAGAGGTCAGTCGCTGTATCGTTGCCCGGGCCGGTGTGGAGTGTCACGCTGGCTCCCGCATCAAGATTGAAGAGCGGGAATGTGTAGGTGTTTCGCGTCCCTTCATCAGTGATCGTCCAGCCGGTGAGGTTGACCGCCGTCGCGTCGGCGTTTGCGATGAAAACCTCCTCATCCTGGAGATCCAGGCCGGCGATGTACACGCCGGAAGGGGGAGGAGTAGCCGTCACCCGGGGGCTCTCTCCAATCGTGACGGCGAGCGCTCTCCCGTCGGTGGTGACGATGATGGTTCCCTCAAGGTCAGTCCGGTGGATGCGTGAACCGATCGCCCCGAGGCGCTCGAGCGCCTCTTCGTGAGGATGACCGTAGTCGTTCCCTGCCCCGACGGTGATGACGCTGATCGAGGGACTGACCGCGGAGAGGAACCCGGCCGATGATGCGTATCGGCTCGCGTGGTGCCCGACCTTCAGGACATCCGCGTCGAGGTCGAGCCCGGCCTCCATCATGCTCTCCTCCGCCGGCCTCCCGGCATCACCCGTCAGGAGGTAGGAGACGTCCCCGTAGATCACCTTCAGGACGATGGAGTCTTCGTTTATGTCGCCGAGCGGCTCTTTCCCCGGGTTCTCGACCAGGATCTCAAGGTCCGGGTCGAGGGCGATCGTCTGCCCCCGCTCCGCCACCACGTACGGTATACCCAGCTCCTCAACACGGGTGAGCAGGTTCTCATAGGTCGCCGTGGGGTGAGGCTGCCCGGCATCAATGAACTGGCCGACCGGGAAGGCGGATATGACATCAAGAAGGCCGCCTATGTGGTCAGAGTGCGCATGGGTTGCCACCACCACATCGAGGCGCTCGATACCCCGCGACCGGATATACGCTATGACGCGCTCCCCCATATCACGCTCGCCGGCATCGACGAGCATGGCCTTATCGCGGAACTCTACAAGGATTGAGTCACCCTGTCCGACGTCGATGAAGTGGACGAGGAGGTCTCCGTGGGGTAGACCCGGGACTATCTCCGGCTGCACACCGGGGATAGAACAGCCCGCCACCATTATGCAGGCGGCGAGGACCAGACAGAGCAGGCAGTGTACAGATCGGGCTTGCATTCTTCTCTCCTGAGGTATCGGATGCCTTTCTATAAGTGTGCTGAGGTCGGATGATCGGCCGCGACCTCCCGCGCCCGGAGCACGGTGAGCCGGACCCCTGCCGCCCCATCCATCCACCCGAGGTCGAACGTCCTCACCTCACCGTGAGTCCGGCAGAACTCCTGGAGGTCGAGCATATGCCGGAGCCCTGCCGCCGCCTTCTCGCTCTGCAAAAGATCGAGCGGCGGCTCCAGC
>JAAZID010000421.1 GCA_012510295.1 Methanomicrobiales archaeon
CGATATAGCAGATCCAGCGGCGATCCCACCGCTCGTTGCGGCGCTCAATGATGAGGATACCTACGTCAGGAGCAGGGCTGCCCTCGCACTCGCCGCCATAGGAAAGCCCGCTGAAGAGATGCTCATAGCCACCCTCTCGACTGGATGCGAGCGGGTCAGGTGGGGAGCGGCGCTGGCCCTCGGGAGGATCGGGGGGGATGATGCCATAAGTGCCCTCATCGGTCTCTTCAGTGACCCGGATGATGATGTGCGACGGCGGGCGGTGAGTGCGCTCGGGGATGCCGGGGAGGCAGCCATCCCTGCCCTCCTGGAGGCGATCCAGACCGGGGGGCCGTATGTCCGGGAGGGGGTGACCGCCGCCCTCAGCCGGATCGGAAGACCTGCCATATCCGCGCTTGCTTCGGCGCTCTGCACCGATAACGACCCCCGGGTTCGCCTCGGAGCGACGCTGGCCCTCGGGAGGATCGGCGGACCGGCCGCTGCTGATATCCTGATCGAAGCCCTGGAGGACGAAGATGAGGACGTCCGGCGGACCGCGAAGGAGGCGCTTCGGGGTATCAGAAGACATAACTCAGGAGAGGGTGCACCAGAATTACATGACTGATGAGAACCGGATCGATGAACTGATCGCCGACCTCCAGGAGGGAAGCATGGCGGTGCGCCGGGCGGCGACAGATGAACTCGGAGCGAGCGGGGAGGCGGCGATCGAACCGCTCATTGACGTCATGTTTGAGAGTGATAACGACGTCAGGTGGTACGCCGCCCGCGCGCTGGTGCGGATCGGTGAACCCTCAGTCGAACCCCTCCTGCAGGCGATGCATGCCAGAAAGAACCAGAACTTCCGGCGATACGCTATGGCTGCCCTTGCAGGCATCGGAGCGCCGGCGGTCGAGTCCCTCATCGGTATCATCGAGGAGGGGGATCCAGACCTCCGGCCGTTCGCTGCAATGGCGATCTGTAAGATCGGGGAGCCTGCGGTTGATTCCCTTCTCCGGATGATGCAGCACCCCGACCCGGCGATGCAGGAGTGTGCCACTCTCCTCCTCTGGAAGATGGGGGAGCCCGGCGCCGCCGAGGCACTCACCGAGGCGCTGGAGACCGGGAAGCCGTGAACCTGGATTCCCCCGAGAACCCTTCTTTTTGTACTTCCACTTTACTCCACGGCGTACCATGCCCGGACTCTTCTACCCCATACCCCTGCCACCGGGCGTGGCCTCTAAATGCGTAAAGGATCTATAGTTCACCCATGGAGGTCTCACCTGCTACCGCCCGTTACTTCGAGGAACTGCTCTCGGGGCTCACTGTTGCGATGGATCTGGCCGCAGCCGCACGGTCCCGCGGACTTGACCCGACGACTGAAGTCGAGATCCCGGTAGCCAGTGACCTTGCCGACCGGGTGGAGGCGCTCCTCGGGTATACGGGGATCGCCGCCAGGATCCGGGAACTTGAGCAGGAGATGTCCCGGGAAGAGGCGGCGCTCCGCATCAGCGACGACTTTGTGGCGCGGAAGTTCGGCGAGACCACGCCTGAGGAGATACTCGACCACGCCATAAGGGCATCGATGGCGCTCCTGACCGAGGGTGTCGTGGCCGCACCGACCGAGGGGATAGCAAAGGTCAGTCTCGGGAAGAACGATGACGGGACCGATTACCTGAAGATCTACTACGCGGGCCCCATCCGGAGCGCCGGCGGGACGGCTCAGGCGCTCTCGGTGCTGGTAGGCGACTACACCCGCCGGGCGCTCGGGATCGGGCGCTACATCCCCCGCCCTGAAGAGGTTGAGCGCTACATCGAGGAGATACGGCAGTACAACAGCATCATGAGCCTGCAGTACCTCCCGAGCGAGAAGGAACTCCGGTTGATCATCGAGAACTGCCCGGTCTGCATCGATGGCGAGCCGACCGAGCGGGAGGAGGTGGGCGGTTACCGGAACCTGGAGCGGGTGGAGACGAACACCGTCCGGGGTGGCATGGCGCTCGTCGTAGCCGAGGGACTCGCCTTAAAAGCCCCGAAGATCCTCTCAAACGTCAGGAAGATGAAGATGGATGGCTGGGACTGGCTCGAAGAGTTGATGAGTGGGGGCGCTTCGGCGAAGAGTGATGATGACGATGCGAGCGCTGCCATCAGGCCCCGGGATAAGTACCTCCGGGACCTGATCGGCGGGCGGCCGGTCTTTTCCTACCCGATGCGCAAAGGAGGGTTTCGGTTGCGGCTCGGCCGGTCCCGGAACACCGGGTTTGCGGCCGCCGGCCTGAACCCGGCGACGATGCACATCCTCGGTGATTTCCTCGCGGTCGGAACTCAGATGAAGATAGAACGGCCGGGGAAAGCGGCCGGGATCGTGCCGGTGGACTCGATCCAGGGACCGACGGTGAAGCTCCGGAGCGGGGAGGTGCGCCGGGTCGACGATGCGGCCGAGGCCAGGCGGATCGTGGGTCAGATCAGTGAGATCCTCGATACCGGCGAGATCCTGATCAGCTTCGGCGAGTTCATGGAGAACAACCACCCCCTTATGCCGCCGTGCTATTGCGAGGAGTGGTGGCGGCTCGAAGGCGGCTCGCGGCGCCCGGAGAGCGAACTTGAGGCGATCGAATTCGCCCTCGAGGGCACCCCCCTCCACCCGGAGTATACC
>JAAZID010000322.1 GCA_012510295.1 Methanomicrobiales archaeon
CCGCCGACGGGGTCGCAGAGGATATGCACCGGAGAATTGATCAGCACATCGAGGACCGTCCAGAGGTACGGCGGGCGGTACGCATGCTGCCTCCAGAGATGCTCAACCTCGGTCCTGGTCTGGACGGTGCAGAGGTTCATGGAGATACTGTCTGCGATGGAGGCGATATCCCTGATGGAGCGCACCATATCATCGCGCGCCTCGCGCTCGGTCAGGAACGGCGGTTTTAACAGGAGGTACGCCTTCACGCCTGCACCGGCGGCATGGGTGACCTCTGCGGCGCGGAGGAAGTCAGCATACGAAAACCCCTTGTCGATACACTTCTCCCTGATGAAGTCATCTGTGGTCTCAAGGCCTATAGCGACGGAGAACGGCATACCCCATGCGCCGGTATCGATCGCCTCACCAAACTCCCGGATCGCGTCAGGCTCAACATACTCCGGCCTCGTCTCGGCGATCACGATCTTGCCACGGAACGCCTCTGCAACTGCGCGCCGGGCAGCGGCGGGTACCTCGTCGGGATCGAAGAAACTTCCCGACGTGAATATCTTGAGCACCTGGTAATCCTCATCGCGGAAGTTCTCTTTCACCCAGCGGACCTGGCGGATCAGTCGGTCGGCGAGATCATCCCGGGAGATATCCGGGTATCGCTCGTGCCGGTAACCGCACATACGGCACCGGTTCCAGGAGCACCCGCCGCTCCTGAAGATAACCGTCAGCGTATCGAGAACCTGTCCGTCGATGCGGTCCTTCCCCCGCCAGGACGCCAGCGGCTTCTCAATTGATTTGGATAGCATTATACCTCATATTCGTCGATGTAATGGTATGAAAAGGATCGCATGGCTGACACTTCTTGTTGCGATGTTGCTCGTCAGTGCCGCATCAGCTGCGTATGTCGAGATCAATGCTCCAAAGGAGGTATCCATCGGCGACCCGATCAAGGTCAACGGTACCACGATCGTGGGGGGGCTTACAAAGCCCTCGCTCAGCCCTGGATTCAGTACTGACGTTATTCTGTACTCTGTCAAGTCCACAAAGAGCGAGGTGGGCCGAAAGACCATCGTCGTGCAGGAGGATGGCCTGTTCTCTACGACATTTGAGACCGGAGGTCTTACCGCGGGGGACTACACGATCGAGATCATCGATCCCGAACCACCGAACACATTCGGGGGTAGCTCCAAAACCCTGCAGTTTCTCAAACTGGTCGACCGGTCCGGGGATGTCAGGATAACCTCCCCGCTCGTGCGGGATTTCGATGGTAGCCTCGATATCGCAGGCACGATAGACAAAATAGGGAACGCAGGGGTGCGGATCGAGATCGAAAGCGGCGGTGCCATCGTCTACGGACCTGAGTATATCAGGACCGATCCGAACGGCGCGTTCGCTGCGACCGTGCCAATCCAGAGTACAGGTACATACCGGGTCACCTTCCGCGACACAAAGGGCTATATCGGCACCTTCACCTTCGTGGTGACAGGGGGGCCGGCGCCCGCGGAGACAGAGACAGCGGTGGTCTCGGCCAGCGCACCCGCCACCCGATCTGCTCCGGCGTACTTCGAGGTCGATACCCGGGTCGGCCTTGTGACGCTCACGACATCGTCCGGCGGAATAGACTGGGTGATCGAGTACATCGACGAGGGGGGCAGGCTCCGGAAGATAAACGATGCAGGTCTGCTCGACCCCGAGATCGTGGAGTTTTCAGCGCAGGGGGGCCGGGTCTATGTCAAGATCTACCCGACCGGCTATAGCGATCATGGAACGGTGCAGCTCTCGGCCACAAATGCCGATGCGGTCAGGGCGAGCCAGAATGCGCCGGTTATCTTCGGTGATGCGACGCCTACCCCGGCAGAAGCGGCCACGCCGCTCCCGGCAGTGCTGGCACTCTTTGCAGTTCTCGTGGTCATCCTCAGTCGCCGGGGATGAGCAACCTTTTTTTCATCAGGCGACCAATAGATAAAAACGAGCCGGGATAGTCTAGTCCGGTAAGGCGGTGGCCTTGAAAGCCACTGGTGCCTGGCACCTCGGGAGTTCAAATCTCCCTCCCGGCGTTACCACTTTTGTTCAGTTACTAGCAGGCCTGCGTAACTCACATCGCGTAGTCGGGCCGGGGATTGTATCCGGCCCGATCAGACAAAAATTTTCCACCAAAAATAAATTTCAGGCTATCTTCTCTCCCGCCTGGGGGCCGGGCGTGCATTCGTAGATCTCCTGTATCGTCATGATGAGGAGACTCTTTGCCGGCGCCTTCGCCATCTTTGACCGGACGGTAAACTGCATCTTCTCAAACTCAGGACCGCTGGTCTTGATCTCGACAGGGCCCTTGACCTGGAAGCAGCCCTTCGTCTCGGTCCCCCAGATGTATATGGATACTTTCGGGTTCTCCTGGACGTTTGCAAGCGTCTTCTTCATGAAGTTGTCCGCGATCCAGATCGTCTCATCATCGATGAGTTCAACAAATCCGATCGGTACAACGTTCGGCCATCCATCTTTTGAGGCTGTAGCGACAGGAAATGCCTTCATCGTCCTGAACGCCGCCTTCATCTCTTCAGTCAGTGCAACCATCAGTGTTCACCACTACTCTCTCTAAGCTACAGGGTGATAAAAATAACTGTCAGGAAACGCCGGCTATAGCAACGGCGCCTCAGGCATCGGTACTACCCCACGTCAGGATCGCTATCTCCAGGAACAGGCGGACTGCGCTGGATGGTGAATGCAGGCCGGCTTACAACGACGATCCCCCTATTTTCACACGAAATCAAACTCCTTATCAATTTTCAGCGCAAATTCCTGTACCTATGGGTCGATATGCCAGCGGGGATGTCATCCTGGCCCCCATGCGCATCGGAGGTGCCGGGGAATGGAAGGTACGCCCGGCGGTGGTGATCGCGACGGAGGAGGACGGGAGCCTGCTGGTCTGCCCGGTCTCGAGTAAACCCCCTTCCGATACACCCTCCGTTCAGCTCTCGCTCAATGATTTCATTCAGGGCGGGCTCAGTCTCTTCGGGGAGAGCTACGTCCTGACAGGATATCCGCTCACCACCCGGCCGGCCGGTGTCGTCGCCAAAAAAGGTTCTCTCCAGCCCGAGACCGTTGCCACCATCCGGGGATCCATGCCGGCAACACACCAACTTCGCAGGAAGAAGCCCCGACGCAGGAAATAACTCATAGAGGCAACTGCTTCCCGGGCACGCAAACTACACTCAAAGCATAAGTACCGGTGCGAACCCTGGTAGGGCATGGCAATAGAGACTGAACACCACCCGATCCTCTCAGTGATCCGGGAGCGCCAGAGCGTCAGAGAATACGCTGACCGCGATCTTCCGGATGAGATCATCAAAGATATAATTGCCGCCGGCATCCAGGCACCGAGTGCTCTCGGGCTTCAGCCCTGGCAGTTCGTGGTTGTCAGGGACAGGAGCCTGATGCGACGTATCTCCGACTACTGTAAACCGATCCTGGCGGAAAAGATTGAGGAAGAGCCCCGAAATCCAGGGATAGATACCTTTCTTGCAGCGCTCAGGGATCCCGAATACAGCATCTTCTACAACGCACCGGTGCTGGTCCTGGTCCTCGGCACACGGGAGGTTGTATCAAGCGTCATCGACTGTACACTCTGTGCAGGGAGCATGTTGCTCGCCGCCAGGGCACTCGGTCTTGGCAGTTGCTGGATAGGCTCCGCCACCCTCGCCGGGCAGAACCCCGGCCTCATCACAGCGCTGAAGGTTCCGGATGACTCCCAGATCGTAGCACCGCTGATCTTCGGTTACCCCGCCGCATCCCTGCCGCCAAAACCGGAGCGGCGGGAGCCCCGGATCACCTGGATTCCGTAGTACCACTTACCCGGCCATGGAGCACGCGACCGCTTCAGTCGGAATGATGGGAAGTGTGATCCGCTGCCGCCCCCTGATGAGCGCCAGGGTTGCCGGGCGAGCGATGGGCCAGGTGCTGAGGAACCGGTGCAGGTCATCCACACACGTCACGGAGTGATCGTTGATCGCGATGATCAGGTCGCCGGGCCGGAGTCCGGCCTGGCCGGCGGGGCCTGCCCGGGAGACTGAGGCGACCTCGACCGCCCGGTTCACAGAAAGCCCGAGCGCCCGGATGAGTGACTGCTCCAGGGGTCGCGACTGCCCGGCGATCCCGAGATAGCCACGCCGCACCCTGCCGTCAGCGACCAGTTGCGGGAGAGCCCAGGTGGCGGTGCTGGATGGGATCGCAAAGCCGATCCCCTGTGCCATAGGGATGATCGCTGTATTGATGCCGATGACGCGGCCGCGCGAGTCCACCAGCGGACCGCCGGAGTTGCCCGGGTTGAGCGGCGCGGTATGCTGGATAATGTTCTCGATAAGGCGGCCGTCCCGACTCCTGAATGCACGACCGAGAGCGCTCAGGACACCCGTTGAGACGGTCGAGTCAAAGCCGAGCGGGTTACCGATGGCTATCGCGATCTGCCCGACCAGGAGCCCGGTCGAGTCGCCGAACTGCGCATAAGGGAGCCCTTCGGTATCGATGCGGAGCACGGCAAGGTCGGTTGCCGGGTCGGCTCCGGCCAGGCGGGCGGGAAGCGCGGTCCCATCCGCCATGCGGATCTCGATCCTTCCCGCCCCCTGCACCACGTGGTTGTTGGTCATGATGTAGCCCTCCGGGGATACGATCACGCCGGACCCCGTTCCCATCTGCTCACCCCTCCGGCCCTGGAGAGATTTTCCCACAACGACGCTCACGACCGCGGGTCCCACGGACCCGGCGACCCCGGCAACCGCCCGGGAGTAGGCATCGAGGAGATCGGAATCGGACTCTCCGGTATCCGGGAGCGGTCGGGCCTTTTCTGCTCCAGATGCAGGAGGTAAACCCCCCTCCTGCGATATAAGTTTGCAATCAGTTTTATTCATCATCATATATATTTATATGATCGATAATAATCTATTTTTCGCATAAAGACATAAAACAGCATCAGGAATAATGCTCAGGATCGATCTCTCTCCGGGCGCGCAGGGTGTCGATCCCGGAACCGGGGTGCCACCTCCGGGCACCCACGGCCAGGAATGGATTACTTCTGCCGGAGCTTCAGGAACTCCGACTTCACATCGTTCGGGTCGCTGTACTGCCGATCCTCAAACATGTCCAGTACATCAAGGACCATCTGGGGTGCCTCGCTCTCCTTTGCCCTGGTGATAAGATCGCTCTTTGATGCCGGGTATTCCATCCCGGAGGTGCTCACCTCAATGATCTGCGGGTCAAGTTCCTGCAGGGCCCTGGCGGCTTCCGTTGTACCTCTCATAATTCTCACTACCAAATCTCTGCTCCCATGGGGTGCGACCACAGGGGACTATACCATAAAAATATATCGCCTGTTTCGTGGCAACAGGAGTTGTTCCCGGCAATCCGGATCACTCCCAGCCGGGAGGATTTGAGGATTTACAAAGCATGTCTTTAGAACTCCTCGAAGTCGATTGAAGTCACAAACAACCTTACATCCCTGAGCAGGCAGCGCCCTGGCATACAACTGATACCTGATTGGAGGACCCGGGGAATTGTACCGGGGTTACAGCTCATGCTCATGGCAGGAAGATTATGCGATTAAGGGTGCTTCTATTGCCAGTTGCCCCGTGGGTAGCGTCCCACGGGCAAGATCGTCCTATCCTGCCCTCTAACTCTCACGCTATAGGCATACCGCCCGACTCAAGATCTCTTACCTGCAAGTACAGTTTCTATTCAATCAACTGTGGATCGAGAGGTTTTGTAAAGGAATAGAGGAGATGCAGTGATATTCTGTCAGGCGCCCTCCTGGGAAGGGTAAAATCAAAAGGTTATTCTATCTACCTCCCTAACCCTCACTTCATGAAGATGCATGGTATTCTTCCGCTGCTGGCCTGTATCATCGCAGTTCTGGCAGTTGCTGGTGCCGGGTGCACCGAGACGGTTGACTACGTCGTTGGCATTGACGGCGAGTATATGCCTTTCAGTTATATCGACAAGGATGGCAAAGCTCAGGGATTTGATGTTGACTCCATGAGGTGGATCGCTGAGAAGAAGGGTGTCACAGTGGAGTTCAAGGCAGTAGACTGGGATTCCATCATCCCCGCCCTCCAGGCAGGGAAGATCGATATGGTCTATGCAGGCATGTCGATCACCCCACTGCGGCAGGAGCAGGTAAACTTCAGCAACCCCTACTGGACAGTCGTCCAGGATGTTGCGGTCCGTGAGGACTCTGACATAACGATGGATGATATCCGTGCTGGAAAGGTGGTTCTTGGAGCACAGCGTGGATGTACCGGCGCCCTCTGGATCGAGGAGGCCCTGGTTGATACAGGTCTGATGCCTGCAGAGAACCTGAAACTCTACAAAGATACACCGCTTGCCGTCGAAGACCTCAAGGCGGGCCGGGTTGATGCAGTTATGTACGATGACGTCTCCTTAAATGACATCATCAAGGGTCTGCCGGTGAAGATCATCGGGTCTGTCGAGACGCAGGAACAGGAGAGCTTCGGTATCGCAATCCGGAAGGAGGACACTGCACTCCTGGAGTTCATGAACGAGGCGCTCGCGGAGCTCAAGGTAGATCCCTACTGGGAAGAGCTCAAAGAGAAGCACAACCTGAAGTAGCCGAATCCGGGAGCGATCCGCTCCCCACCCCTTTTTATAACCAGCATACCCGGGAGGATCTTTTCCTGTACCCACGCAAACTTGCCGCCATAGACCACGAAATGCCCGCGCCATCGCACAACCGCACAGCCTTCCTCTATGCGCTGATAACGGCAATCCTCATCGGGGGGAGTGCTCCGCTCACCAAGCTCCTCATCGGTGGGGCCGAGCCACTCGCACTTGCAGCACTGATATCGCTTGGTAGCGGAGCCGGTGCCCTGTTCTTCTTCCTTGCCGGGACTGCGATGAAGAACCGGTGGAGCCGGGGGGAGATCCCGCCCGGGAAGAGGGATATCCCCTGGCTCGTCGGCGTGACGATATTTGGCGGCGTCCTCGCTCCGGTCACCCTGATCATCAGCCTGTCCGGGACGCCGGCAGCGACAGCCTCCCTCCTCCTGAACTTCGAGGCAGTGGCGACGACCCTGATCGCCGCTGCAATCTTCAGGGAGTGGGTGAGCCGCCGGGTCTGGGTTGCACTCGGGCTCATAACCGCAGCATGCATTCTCCTCACCTACGACCCGGCAGCGGGCTTAGGGCTATCTCTCCCGGCGCTCGGGATCCTGCTCACCTGTCTGTTCTGGGCTCTCGATAACAACATGGGGCAACGGCTCTCGGCAAAAGACCCGCTCATGATCATCTCCATAAAAGGACTCGGTGCCAGCACCATCACGTTCCTCTTCGCGTTTGCCGCCGGGCAGCAACTTCCTGAAGTGGTCACGATGATCGCTGCCATGACTGTCGGATTTTTCTGCTACGGCGGCCTGACGAGCATCTTCTTTCTCCTCGCACTCCGGGGTATCGGCGCTGCCCGTGCAGGCTCACTCCTCGCCGTCTCCCCATTCTTCAGCGTCCTCTTCTCGCTCGTACTCTTCGCTGAAATACCGGCCGCTGTCTTCTATGTCGCGCTACCGGTCATGGTGATCGGTGCGTGGCTGCTGATATCAGAGAGGCACTCCCACACCAGATAGGCCGTAAGCCTCCCACCACTCGATCACACGCCGGGACTCCCGATTTTTGCCGGCATCCGTTATCACCCATCGCTCTACCGGAGATGCAATCACTCCATCGACTATCCTATTCAGGGGCTCTGATTCCCCTGAGATCCTCCGCGAAAATCGCTATGCAGGCTGTCTGCTCCATCGCAGTACTTCAGGGGTGAGGAGCTCCTCACGAGTATCTGTCGCCCACGAGGGGAGCCATGGTATTCCTATTTTTATTATAATAATTTGTAAATAAATAACCGTAAAGGATATATATTTATACCGCTATTCCCCCTCCACCGGCTAAACTATGACCGGGTTTTAAATCAGAATCTGCACTCTGCCTGCAGCATGCTTCACTGAGCATCCGATCTGGCCAGCCTGTTTGCGCCTACCGGATGGCATGTACAGCAATCCTGCGAGAAGAGAGTAAGAGTTCAAACAAGGGGGGAAAAATGACTAAACGCACACATCTGGCACTTTTATGTGCTGTCGTCATCATCGGGTTACTGATACCACCAGTTCTGGCGGGCGAGGCGAGTCCGGAGGCGGGAGATTATTTCTATCGCCCCTTTGACTATGCGCAGGATCACCCCGATATCGATGGCGATATAATCGTATGGGAAGACAGTAGAAACGATAACCTGAAGGACATCTACTTCGGGACAGTAGACAGATTCCGGGATTCACCTGGCTACACCGGTGAGAGGATAACGTCCGATCCCGCTTTCCAGAAGAGGCCATCCATATCGGGCGACTATATCGTCTGGCAGGGTAACCAGAGCGGAAACTGGGATATCTACCTTTATGAGCGGTCTTCAAAGACGGCAGAGAAACTCACCGACGATCCCGGCGATCAGCGGCTACCTGCAATCCACGGAGACTACATCGCCTGGTACGATGACAGTAGCGGCAAGACAGAGATCGTTCTCTATGATATTGCTGCCGGGGACGTGAAGGATACCATCAAGTGCGACGCCAGGACGACGATTCCCTTCGGGAAGACCGAGTTCAAGCCTGCACTCTCGGATAAGTATGTCGCCTGGGTGGATAAGGCAAGCGAGAGGGTTCATTACTACGATATCGTGGCAGGAGTGGAACGCGGTACGGCGTCGACAAACGTAGCACGTCAATCCTGGCCCTCGCTGTACGGCAGTCTCATCGTATGGGAGGATTACCGGGCAGGAACTGAAAACTCGGATATCTATATGCGTGATCTTGGTGATCCATCCTCTGAGGATAGGCAGATAACCTATAACTCTTCAGACCAGGCTTCGCCGGCGATGTACGAGAATATCATCGTATGGGAGGATACCCGGAGTGTGCCGCGGGGTATTTATATGTATGACCTCGATCACAAAGAGGAGATACCCGTATACCTCTCCGACGATGATACTGATGAACACCTCTACCCGGTCGTCAGTGGCAACACCATCGTCTGGCAGAGGGGCGCGAGTCCTAACTCAAATCTCTACATCTTCATCTACAACCCTGAAGCAGTCGAACCGACCTTAGCGAGCATTGAGGTCACCCCGGCCACGCCCACCGTGGAGATCGGCGGAGAGGTCGGGTTCACCGCCATCTGTTACGACCAGTCCGATAACACCATGACGGGGGTCGATATCGACTGGACGAGCAGCGACACAACCGTAGGAACCATCGACCAGACCGGCACCTTCACCGCTCTCGCTGAGGGTGCGGCAGACATAACCGCAACGGCGGGCGACATCTTCGGTACTGCAACCGTCACGGTTACCACCCAGGCCCCGCCTGAGGC